>JAEWAA010000691.1 GCA_023391955.1 Bacillota bacterium
CCTTATAATGCAGTACGATCCGGCCGTTGTCCTGGCGGAACAGCACCGGGTTCCAGTGCACCAGCTCCGCCTCGTCAACTACCAGCTCTGGCGGTGACCAGACTCCCCCGGTCCTGCGGGAGCACCAGATGGCCACATCCGGGTTGCCCTCCTTGGACCCGGCGAAGTAAGCAACCAGCAGGTCTCCTCCAGGCAGAGCTACAACGGTAGAGGCATGGCAGTTATGAAAGGGACGGTCGTCCGTAAAAAGAAATTCCTTCAGTTGGGACTTCAGCTTCATGTGTTTACACTCCTTTAATCTCCAAGCTTATAATGCTCCCGTGTCAAGGCTGTCAGCGCATGGAGCTGCTCCAGCTCCAGCCGGTTGGCATAGGTTAAGTGCCGGCAGTCCTTCGTGCGGGTATGGAGGCCGATAGGAAGGCCCTCCAGGCTTAAATAATATTTGGCGTTCACCGGGTAATACTGGCTTTCGATGACAGAGGTCAGCCCCAGGAACCATTGCAGATTCCCCGCCTGCTCCGGCCGGTCTGCATAATGCCGGTACATCCAGGCGTACAGATCCGGATGAAAATTGCCCATCACCCCGCTATAGCCATGTGCCCCCAGCTTGAGGGATTCCAGCAGGGTAGCGGCATTGGCATTGTACAGCTTCAGCGATCCGCCCTGCACCGCCGCCAGCTTATCGGCGATTTGGCCGCTGTGGCAGCTGGTATCCTTCAGGAACTGGAACCTGCCTGTGCCCTCGCACCAGGCCAGAAGCTCCGGCGACAGCAGTCGTTTGTAGGGGTACGGGCACTCATATACACCGAAGGGAATGTCCGGCACCGCCTCCAGCAGGAGTGCGGCCCGCTCCTTCCACACCTCATCCGGCTCCTCCATGGCGGCCAGCCGGTTGCTGACCAGCACGATGGCCTGGACGCCGGTGGCAGCCATCGCCTGCAGCTCGGTAATCTGATCCTCCAGCTTGTCGGAGATATGGCCGGAGGCCACTACTTGAACCCGTCCCGCAGCCTGCTCCCGGACAAAGCGGGCGATGGACACCCGCTCCTCCAAGGACAGCGCGAACATTTCACTGGACTGGCAGACGGCGAACAGACCCGCCACCCCATGCCCGATATACCACTCCACCAGCTGCTCCAGAGCGTGGTAGTCCACCTCACCCGAATCTGTGAAGGGGGTGATCATAGTGGGGTAAACACCAGGGGCAATCAACTTTTGGCTTATACTCATTGTAACGTCCTCCGCCGCTTTTTGGTGTTATTTCAGCCGAGCCAGGGCATCATTATAAATTTTCTCAATCTCTGTAGCTCCTGAATCCTTGGCCTTTTTGATGACGGCGTCATAGTCGTCGATCTTCTTCAGTCCCATGACGAATTTGTCATACTCCTGCTCCAGCATGGTGTTGAGAGGCGCCAGCAGCTCCTTCACCCGGCTGGATTCCTCCTTGGTCAGAGGCGGGTCCATCACCGGATCCACATAGGCCTTGTCGTCGGCGATGGTCTTCCAGTATTTCTCGTGGATGTCACTCCATGTACCCAGAAGCTTCTCCACCTGCACCTGCGGGTCCATATTGGCAAAGTACGGCGTAAAGCTCAGCTTGCCTGAACCCAGCTCGGAGTACATGGCATAGAAGGAGGTGGGCTGGCCTTCCTTGAACTTGGAGACATAATCGGCCTTGAGCTTGGGCTGCCCCTTCTCATCCAGCGTATGGTGAACTCCCTCCACTCCATAGCTCATGAGGTTGGAGGCTTTCTCCGTATACATCCAGTCGAACATCTTGATGGGCGTTTCCGGGTCCTTGGCTTTGGAGCTAATGGCAAAAATCCGGTCCGACGACAAGGTGGTGGCATAAAACTCGGCTCTTGCTTTGCCGGTTTTGTTAGTGGGAACGGGAATCAGCTCAAACTTGCCGGTGGGAATTGCAGCCTTCAGCTGCTTAGTGTAATCCAGGGCAAAACCGCTGTTGTCGAAGAAAAAGAAGGACTTGCCGCTGGTCAGCTTTTCTGTCCACTGCTGCTGGGTGGCGACGGCATAATCCTTATCCAGCACCCCGGAGGAATAGGCTTTGTTGAAGAAGGTGAGGACCTCCTTAAACTCCGGTGTGGCCGGACCGAACACGTATTGGCCGCCGTTTTTGTCCTTATCGAAGTAGATGCCGTTGCCGCCACCGCCTACTCCTGAACCCAGAGAATAGGACATGGTTTTGAACATCTGGTGCATGGAGGTGCTGCCTTTACGGACCGAGAAGGGTACGGAATCCGGATACAGCTTCTTCAGCTCCTGGAGCACAGTGAGGAGCTCGTCATAGCTTTTGGGGACAGCCAGGTTATGCTTCTCCAACAGATCCGTTCGGATAACCGGGCCAAAGCCGTTCTTCAGCTCATTGCGCCCTACGGCCGGGAAGCCGTACAGCTCGCCGTTGGCGGTAAATTTGGCCATGTCGGGATACTGGTCCCAGAACTTTTTGAAATTGGGAAGCAGCCCTTTGTCCATATATTGCTTCAAGGGAAGGAACAATCCGGAGGAAGCAAAGCTGTTAACATCGTTCATATCGATCTGGATAATGTCCGGCAGATTGTTGGTGGCGAGAAGGGTCTTTTTCTTGTCGCTGTAATTGCTCTGGGGCACGTTCTCGAACTTCAGCTTGATATTGGTCTGTTTGAGAATCTCCTGCTGCACAAATGCCTGATTCTTCACCGGCTGGTTAGGATGCTCCGGGAAGGTCACCGTCACCTCCCGTTCCTTGGCGGAGACGGGATTGGTGCTGGCTCCTCCCGCTGGCGATGCGGATTGGGGTGCGGCGGTTTGCTCCGCTTCCTTGCCCCCCGAACATGCTGCCGTGCCGGTAGCCAGAACTGCGGCCGCTACGGCCAATGAAGCTGTTTTCATCCATCTTTTTGTCATCTGTACAACCTCCCTTTAATGTGTTGAAGCCGGTCGTTTTTCTTTATTGTACCTGAAATGCGCTGTCTGGTTGCCCAATCCGCTGCTTCGGCCTGACTCTCCTTTCGTCGGGACCGCGTGCGTCCTTGGTTACCCCTTCAGTGCCCCCACCATAGCGCCCTTTACAAAATACTTCTGCAGATACGGATACACTACCAGGATGGGCAGCACAGTAATGATGATGACGGCGAATTTGTAGTTGGTGGCCACCACCCGGAAGTTATTGGAGGAGCTGCCGATGCTGGCGGTTTGGTCGGCGAATTCCCCGGCGATGACAATATTGCGCAGCAGCACCTGCACCGGATACTTGTCGCTGCTGTTCAGATAGATCAGGGACGGGAAGAAGCTGTTCCAGTGATGCACCGCATAAAACAGCACCATGGTAGCCATAACCGGCAGCGATAAGGGAATGATGACTTTAAACAGTACCTGGATTTCATTGGCCCCGTCCAGATATGCGGATTCCTGGAGGGCCATGGGGATGCCCTCGAAGTAGGTCTTCATAATAATCATGTTGAAAGCGCTTATCGCCGGCGGCAGCACAAGAGCCCACATGCTGTTGATCAGGCCCAGCTTCTGCACCACCAGATACAGCGGGATCAGGCCGCCGCTGATGAACATGGTGGCGGCCACCATCATCACCAGTACATTGCGCCCGTACATGTCCTTACGGGACAAGGGGTAAGCGCAAAGCGCCGTCATCGCTACATTAATTACAGTGCCCACTGTGGTATAGAGCACCGTATTGCCGTATGCCCTCCAGATGCTGGGGTCCTTCAGCACGATCATATAAGCGTCCCAGGTAATATCCCGTGGATAAAAATTGATCAGGCCGCGGGTCACCAGATTGCCGTTGCTGATGGAGACGATGAAGATGTAGTACATAGGGTAGACCGTAATGAAAATAACCAGACACAGCAGAATCACATTAATGGTGTCGAACACTTTGGAGCCTAATGAGGTTTTCACAATCGCCCTCTCCCTTCTACCATAGGCCGGTTTCGCTGATTTTTCGGGACAGACGGTTGGCCGAAACCAGGAGCACCAGCCCGATGAGGGCCTGGAACAGCTCCACGGCGGTTCCGTAGCTAAAGTCGCTGCCCAGAAGACCGCGCCGGTAGACATAGGTGGAGATGACATCCGCGGTTTCGTAGGTGGAGCCGTTATACAGCAGGATGATTTTCTCGTAGCCGATGTTCATCAGCCGCCCGATGTTCAGAATCAGCATAATGGAGATCGTGGGGGCGATACCCGGCAGAGTAACTGCCAACAGCTGCCGCCACCGGTTGGCCCCGTCGATTTTGGCCGCATCGTACAGCTCCTCGTCCACTCCCGTCAGAGCTGCCAGATAGATGATGGAGCCCCAACCCATGCTCTGCCAGATGCCCGACCCGACGAAGATGGTCCGGAACCATTCCGGCTTCATGAGGAATTGGATGGGCTCGCCGCCGAACCAGACAATGATCTGGTTGATCAGGCCGTCGGTGGTCAGGAAGTTCACCAGAATACCGCATACCACTACTGTGGAGATAAAATGGGGCAGGTAGCTGACGCTTTGGGTAAATTTCTTCATCTTGACGCTTTTCAGCTCGTTTAGGAGTAGTGCCAGGATAATCGGCGCCGGGAAGGCGAAAATCAGCTCATACACATTAATCATGATGGTATTGCGCACCAGCTTCCAGAAGTATGGATCGAAGAGAAACTTCTGAAAGTGATGTACGCCCGCCCAAGGACTGTCGGTGATGCCTTTGGCAATGTTGTAGTCCTTGAAGGCAATAATGATTCCGTACATGGGCCAATAATGGAACAATACATAGTAGCAGAAGGGCAGAAAGAAAATCAGATACAGAAACCGGCTCCGTTTGATCCGGCTGCGCACATAACGGCTTTTTACCCGGGGTGCGGAGGTTATCTCTTCTGCAGTCAGTGGTTGGATGGGAATCCCCTCCTTGTTCAGCCCGGCCTTGATGTAGGCCTCCATCATACCGGTGATGAGGCCTATTATAGGGAAGGCCCGCCGCCGTTGAAAGAACCGATATCCGCTCCCTGCACCAAATTTCCCCCTTCCGGGGCGATGATTCATTTTTCCCGGTGATGCAAATCTCCACCTGCAGCCGTGAAGCGGAGGTGTGGTTAACGCTGAGTAAACAGGAAAAGGCACCGTCTGTTATAGAGACGGCGCCTATCGGTTCGATTCTAACGAATATCAGCCACGCTATTTCATCCATTTGGGCCTTCTTGCGATTCTAACGAATCTGCAGAAGCTTATTTGGCTAAAACGAGCTGAAACGGGCCAAGGAATACGGAATAGCGTGGCTCAGATTCGTTACCTTTTCAAACAGGCTATTTTTCAAGAAATAAGGCTTGTGATATTCGTTAGAACCCTTCCACCCAGGTACGATCTTGCAAAAGCGCCTCAGCCCTCCCCGAAAAAATTGCTGAACGGCTGGAAGCGGGCAAGCACCTCATCGACCTTCCTTATCCGCTCCTCCAGGCTTCCCCTTAAGGTGATATAGGGAATCCGGCGCTCCTTCAGGTCGGCGATAATCTGCTTGTGAAAGACGCTCCGCTTCTGCTCGCCGCTGCGGTCCCAGGTGTCGTCATAGGGAATATCGTCGTCGCACAGGAAAAACAGGTCGTACCGCTTCGCGTTCTCCAGCGCCAGCCGGGTCAGCAGCTCCGGCGCCCGCCCATGGTAATCCAGGGCAAACATATAGGTGGTGATGGCGTTGGTATCCACAAACAAATAGCGGTTGGCCTTCAGCAGAGCCTGCTCCTCCCGCTCCAGATGCCCCACGGCAATCTCGTCGAAGGCTTCCAGGCCGATTCTTCTGTCCACCTGATGCTCCGTCCAATAATCCCGGCCATATTCACTGGCGAAGGTGGTGTTGTACTTCCGGGCCAGAGCCTCCGTCAGGGTGGACTTGCCAGTGGACATGGCTCCCACAAACACCACCTTCGTAATTAAGTCGCGGTATACAATATCGCTGACAAATTCCCGGTACCGGTACGGATCGGAGCGGATCATGGTGGCCGACACGGGCACCTTGCCCCGGGGCTCATCCACCCGCCGGTCCACCGCTCCCAAGGCGCGGCTCATATGGCCGCCGTAAAACTCACTGGAGTAAAAGTGTGTGACCTGCTCCCCGTTCAGCAGCCCGAGGATATACTGCTCCTCCCGGATTTCGTGCTCCCGGTCGTCGGAATAACCATCCGGGCCGTCCCAGGCCTCGATGACCCGCACCTGCGGATAAAGCTGCCGGATCCACCCGGCCCGGATATGCAGCGGCACCGGCATCACCGGGGTATCGTAGATGACCACAATCAGCTCATCCACCTCCTGCAGCGCCGTTTCAATCATATATTGATGCCCCTTATGCAAGGGCGCAAATTTCCCCAGTGTAAGTCCCAGCGTTTTCATTGCAGCGCCTCCTTCGCTCCTTTGTTCCACGTATAATAGCCGTACAGCGCATTGATCAGATAGGCGCTCCACATAATGATCATCATCCCGCCGTCCGGGCTTCCCTCCGCGGTACGGATGGCCCACAACAGAACCGTAAACATATTGAGCACAATATAAACCAGCCATTGCTCTTTATACCGCTTCACCATCAGGAAGGTTGCTACTATGGACAGCACGGTGGTGGTGGCATCGATATAAGGCGAGTTCTGTGCCTCGATCAAGGATAGTCCGAAGCCCAGCGCCACACTCCCCGCCGCACATACAGCAGCCACCAGCAACAAACCGCGTACGTTCAACTGGAGCATGGTTAATTTGCCGCCTTGGCGGTGATTCTTCCACATCACAAAACCGATAATATTCATAGGAACGAAAAACAGCAGGTTCAGCCCAACCTCTCCGAAC
>JAEWAA010000024.1 GCA_023391955.1 Bacillota bacterium
GTTTCCCCCTCTATCTGGATCGGTTATCTACGAAAAAAAGAGCGACCAAAGAGCCGCTCCCTTCATCGTACCATACTTCGCTTCCGTGTTCCATTTTTCCTACTTTACTCTTCGAAAGAGACCGTCATTTCGTCATATAATTCAAGGATGGTCTCCCATTCGTCATCATCCGGCACTTCTGCCAGCTGAAGCTCACCCTGCTCGTCGGTGATAATGTGGTACAGGGCCGTCTCGTCTTCCCGCTTCATCCGGTCGCTTTGGAGGATGGCGTAAGAGACGCCATTCACCTGGAATTCCGCCAGAATCCGCTGCGGCTCTGAAGCACCTTCCCCGTCCTCCAGCAGGACTTCTTCCCCGAAGGCCTCCTTCAGAACGGTGAGGTGCTTCACATCATCTAAGGAAGGCGTTTTCATGGAGTAACCTCTTCGTCCATTTCTTCCATCAAGGTATTGAAGGTTTCCTCTACAATGTTCCATTCTTCTTCATCGTCAATGGTGAACAGCTGCAGGTCGTCTCCCTCTTCCTCATACCGGAAGGCATACACTTCGTCGCTTTCCTCTTCATCCTCGGAGGTAACCACGGGCACCAGCATCATGTACTTCTTGTCGCTGCCATCCACCTCAAAGCGCATGATGACTTCGAATTCCTCTTCATTGCCTTCCTCATCCGGAATGTAAATGATTTCCGGCTCTTCTTCTTGTACCGGCTTGTTCGCCATCCTGCTCACCCTTTCGATTTGGCATCCATATAACCTTGTAAAATAAGCGCCGCGGCCATTTTGTCGATCACTTGCTTGCGCTTTTTTCTGCTGACGTCGGCGGACAGCAGAGTTCTCTCTGCTGCCACCGTAGTCAGCCGTTCATCCCACAGATGTACGGGAAGCCCGAGTTTAGCGCGAAGCTCTTCGGCAAAGGCCTGGCATAACTCACCGCGGGGACCGATCGAGCCGTTCATATTCTTCGGCAAACCGACGACAATATCCGTCACGCCATTCTCGACAGCGATCATGCGGAGCTTTTCCATATCTTCCTCAGGCTTGCGGCGCTCCAGCACCGAGTGACCCTGGGCGGTCCAGCCCAGCTCGTCACTTAAGGCCACACCGATCCGGCGGTCGCCGTAATCCAGTCCCATCCATCGCATGTGATCGTCTTTTCTCCCTTGTCTTTACTCGGGCAGGCGGTTACTTCTGGGAGACCTTGTGCTGGGCCAGATACGCCCGCACAAGCTCCTCGATAAGCTCATCCCGCTCCCGCTTGCGGATCAGGCTCCGGGCATTGTTATGCCGGGGAATATAAGCCGGATCACCGGAAAGCAGATACCCGACGATTTGGTTGATGGGGTTATACCCCTTTTCCTGCAGCGCATCGTATACGGCCAGCAGGACTTCCTTGGGGGAAGTCTCCACTCCTTCAGGCACGACATCGAATTTCATCGTTTTGTCCATCGAATTCACAACCGGCACCTCCCGCTTGAGAAATAATTTCCGCCTATAAGGAGTATACGAATCGCATGTTACTCTGGTTATATTCTCCAAAGGCTGTCGAAATACCTTTATTCGGAATAAGAAAAACTTGGATTTACACTCCTGCGCCTTGTTTGCCGGCCAAATCAGCAGCCAGCTCCAGTGCCTCAGCCAGCTTGGAGGGGTCCTTGCCCCCTGCCTGCGCCATATCCGGGCGTCCGCCGCCGCCGCCGCCGCAGCGTGCAGCAGCTTCCTTCACCAGCTTGCCGGCATGGAGCCCCTTGGCCACCAGATCAGGTGTGACCGCCGCCACCAGATTTACCTTGTCCTCCTGCACGGAGCCCAGCACGATAACGGCGGAGCCCAGCTTGGCCTTGAGGCTGTCCACCATATTCCGCAAGGAATCCATATCCCCTGCATGGACCTGCTCGGCCAATACCGGAATACCGCCGATGGTGCGCAGCTTGTCGGTCAGGCTTCCCGCTTCAGCAAGGCTTGCTTTTGCCCGGAGGGATTCATTCTCCCGGGACAGCTCCTTCATTTGGCTGAGGGTCGCCTCCACCCGTTTTGGAAGATCCGCCACGTTGGTTTTGAGCAGTTGGGCCGCTTCCTTCAGAAGCTCCAGTTGGCCGTCCAGATATTCATAAGCCTGCTTGCCCGTTACGGCCTCAATCCGCCGGACACCGGAGCCGATGCCGCTTTCGCTGACAATCTTGAACAGCCCGATCTGCGCCGTAGAGGATACGTGGCAGCCGCCGCACAGCTCAATGCTGTAATCGCCAACCCGGACCACACGGACCACATCGCCGTATTTTTCTCCGAATAGAGCCATTGCCCCCAAAGCCTTGGCGTCGTCGATGGCCATGCTGGAAATATCCACTTCCGTGCCTTCCCAAATCTGGCGGTTCACCCGGATTTCAATATCCTGCAGCTCTTCGGCGCTGATGCTCCCGAAGTGGGAGAAGTCGAAGCGCAGACGGTCGGCGGATACCAGGGAGCCGGCTTGGTTGACGTGCTGGCCAAGCACTTCCTTTAACGCTTTGTGCAGCAAATGTGTTGCAGTATGGTTCTTGATAATGTGGCTTCTGTTGGCACGGTCTACCAATGCGGAGACAGTAGTGCCGGCCTTCAGCGCACCCTCGCGCACCAGCACCGTATGCACATGCTGCCCGTGGGGAGCCTTGGTTACTTCCCGTACATCCGCCACAACACCTGTCCCTTCCAGAATACCGAAGTCGCTGACCTGGCCGCCGGATTCGGCATAGAAGGGGGTTCTGTCCAGAATGACCTGGGCAGTCGCACCGGCTGCCGCTTCCTGCACCAGCTCGCCGGACACTACCAAGGCAATGATCCGGGCTTCTGCTATCAGCCCAGTATATCCAATAAATTCACTTTTATCCGTAAATTCCGACAAAGGACCGCCCTGCACCTTCATGCTTTCCGTGGCATGGCGTCCGGAACGGGCGCGCTCCCGCTGCTCCTCCATGGCCTTGTCGAAGCCCTCCCGGTCTACGGTAAGGCCGTTCTCGGATGCGAAATCCTCCGTCAGGTCAAAAGGGAAACCGTAGGTATCATACAGCTTAAAAGCGTCGGCCCCGGCCAATTCCTTGGCCCCTGCCGCTTTGGCCCTTTCAGCCAGACCGTTTAGAATGGCCAAACCGTCGGAGAGGGTCTCGTGGAAGCGCTCCTCTTCCGTGCGGATGACCTTTTCGATGTATTCCCGCTTTTCCACCACTTCCGGATAGTACACGCCCATAATTTCGCCGACTACCGGAGTCAGCAGATACAGGAAGGGCTTATCCATGCCCAATACGGACTTTCCGTAACGTACGGCACGGCGCAGAAGACGGCGGATCACATAACCCCGGCCTTCGTTGGAGGGAAGCACTCCATCCCCTACGGAGAAGGCTACGGTGCGGATATGGTCAGCCACAACCTTCAAGGCTACGTCGGTGTCGTTGTCCTTTTTGTAGGTGACACCGGCAATGTCGCAGGTTTTCTGGATAAGGGGCTGGAAGAGGTCCGTGTCGAAGTTGGAATCCACATCCTGCAGAATGGAAGCAAACCGCTCCAGACCTGCACCGGTATCGATATTTTTGTTGGGCAGCGGCGTGTAGCTGCCGTCCTTGTTGTGGTTGAACTGGGAGAATACCAGATTCCATACTTCCAGGAACCGTTCGTTCTCCCCGCCCGGCCAGCACTCGGGATCGTTCAGATCGCCGTACTTGTCGCCGCGGTCGTAAAAAATTTCGGTGCAGGGGCCGCACGGGCCTTCGCCAATATCCCAGAAGTTGCTGTCCCGGTCCAGCTTGTAGATGCGGTTTTCGGGAATGCCGATTTTCTTGCTCCAGAGATCGAAGGCTTCCTGGTCTTCATTATAAACAGTCACGGACAAACGCTCCGGGTCAAAGCCGATCCACTGAGGGCCGGTCAGGAATTCCCAAGCCCAGGTGATGGCCTCTTCCTTGAAATAATCGCCAATGGAGAAATTGCCCAGCATTTCGAAAAAGGTGTGATGGCGGCGGGTTTTGCCCACATTCTCAATATCATTGGTACGGATGCACTTCTGGGCATTGGTGATCCGCGGATTCTCCGGCTTCACCCGGCCGTCGAAATACGGCTTCAGGGGCGCCATACCGGCGTTGATCCAGAGGAGAGACGGGTCGTTGTGGGGCACCAGGGATGCGCTGGGCTCGATTTTGTGTCCTTTGCTGGCGAAAAACTCCAGCCATTTGCTTCTGATTTCACTGGCTTTCATGAATGGTTCTGCCTCCTCGAAGGGTATAGAAAAACAACATTCCCCATATAAAAATAAAAAAACGCCCCTGAAACAGGGACGATTATATCGCGGTACCACCCTGGTTACTTTGTGCCCGAGGCCGCTGACTGCGGCAGGCTGCAAAAGTCTCCTTGAAGGAAGATAACGGTTCTTAGCCGGCGGAGTTCGCTCCGCGCTCAGGAAAGGGCTTCGGCCATTCTTCGCCGTAAAGGTTCTTGCAGCCGGTGATGCTCCCCTGGGAGATTACCGGAACCTTCTCTCTAACACGACGGGCTATGGACTACTCATTTCCTTCAATGCTTTACCATATACGCTGGTATATTATATCCAATCCGGCGAACCTTGTCAATTGGGCCGCCTGGATACGCAATCCTCCGGCAATTTCCGCAAGGCCCGGATTTTGTGGGGAGAAAGACCGGTTGCTTTGATGACAGCCGCGTCTTCCATTCCCATAGCAATCAGATTGCGGGCAGCCGTTTCGAGTCCTTGCTCCAGCCCTTTTTCCAGCCCTTTTTCCATCCCTTTTTCAATTCCTTGCTCCATTCCCTGTTCAATTCCCTTTTCCAGTCCTTCTTCATAGCCCCAACGTTTCCATGCCGGCATCAACTCCATGATCTTCCTCCCTCCCCGGACGCCTTGCTCATTAAGCTCCCGGATAATGTCCTCATCCTCCTGTGGGATGGGCTTGTAATACAAATCCGCCACAGACATAATTAAAGCCAGTTTTGCAGCATCCAGCTTTTCGCCCAGCCGCAGCAGCATCCTCAAATAGGCCGTTCTTAACGCTCTTGCTTCTTTTTTAGTATAACGCATTTTGGCCAATAGCGCAGCAGCCACCGGGTTGTCCGAATCCATAAAATCCCGCCAATTGTGGCTTTTCAGCTTGACCTGCAAAAACCTGAACTGCAAAATCTCATGCTCCCCCACGTGCATGCGGATGCTGTCCCGTTCCTGGCGCACTCCATCCATAGAAAATACGGCTATAGGGATAATCAGCTTAAATTCCTTGCGGTACAGCTCAAACAGACGGCTGAAGTAAATGAACATCCTTTCATGAAAATCCGCCTCACGGTAAGATTGCGGTTCGAAATGGACCAACACATAAGCATCCTTGTCCCGGAAACGTGTAGCCAACAGCAAATCCAGCTCCCTCGATTCGCCGCCTACCACATCCACCAGCAGCTCCTGCTGAAGGAAGCGTGTTTCCCGGTGATCCAGCTGCTCCCCTACCTCCGGCAGAAAAAGCTCCAAAAACTCGGCAAAAAAAGTCTGAAGAAGCTTTTTCAACGCCTCATCATGGGACGGAGGCCGGTTTTGCTTCATATTTTTTCAACACCCCTTTAAATGGATATAAATAAAAAAGCCGACTGCCCCCTTTAGCAGGGAACAATCGGCGCATGCTTTGCGTCCGTTTATTTTCTTTTATGAAACGCAAGAGTGAATGGCCCATGTGGCAATCTCCGTATACATACCGGAAGCGGCCTGCTCCCAGGGAAACCAGTCCAATTCATGATCCGGCTCCGACTTGCCCCCGTTGGGTTCACCCAGGATAGCCCGGTAGAAATACCCGATTATTTTTAGAGGTTCGCCCGTCACATGGGAAACTAAATATTGTACAGAACAACCGATGTAGGAGCCAAGCTCAATATCGTATCCCAGTTCCTCCGCACATTCCCGTCTCAGGCATTCTTCACGGGCTTCACCCTCTTCTATTCCTCCTCCAGGCAAAAAAAGCATGCCCTCGAGCGAACCACCGCCACTTCATGCCGCTCATTCATGATCACAGCATATGCCGCAGGCCTCTCTTTATACTCCGTTGCCTGAAGCTTCATTCCAAATGAAATAACCTCCTGCTTTTCTACCACAGGCATCGGCCTCCTAGTATCCGTCCAAAAAGCTCACTCTCTCACTATATCAAACATATGTTCCCATGTAAACCCCTTACAAATGATTACCTTAAACTTCCCGGTGGCCAGGTACTTCCCCGAAAAAGACCGCATACTCTAAAAAATCAGAGAAAACTGATTTGTTTAGCACCTTTTGCGGACAACTGCCTGCTGCTGGATAAAAAACAGGTATTGCCTAGAGGCTCTAAGTTCTTTATAATGACGCTAATCATTGCGTTATGTAGAAAGGGGAAAATCCGAATGTCTCGCAAGTTACGGGCAGGTATTGTCGGGGGCACCGGCATGGTAGGCCAACGCTTTATCAATCTCTTAGAAAATCATCCCTGGTTTGAAGTAACCGCAATCGCGGCTAGTGCCAGCTCCGCAGGCAAGGTGTATGAGGAAGCGGTAAAAGGCAGATGGAAGCTGGAGCAGCCCATGCCGGAGGCCGTGAAATCCATTACGGTTCAGGATGCGTCCAAAGTAGAGGAATTTGCCGCACAGGTGGATCTGATCTTCTGTGCTGTGGATATGAAGAAGGAAGAAATTAAAGCGCTGGAGGAGGCTTACGCCAAAACCGGCACACCGGTTATCTCCAATAACTCGGCTCACCGCTGGACACCTGACGTTCCGATGGTGATCCCCGAGATCAACCCGGGCCATATTGCCGTCATCGAGCATCAGCGCAAGCGTTTGGGCACCACAACCGGTTTTATCGCCGTTAAGCCCAATTGCTCCATTCAGAGCTATGTGCCGGCCTTGAGCGCCCTTGCGGCCTTTATGCCAACCGCTGTAGTGGCGACCACCTATCAGGCGATTTCCGGCGCGGGCAAAACCTTCAAGGATTGGCCGGAAATGATCGACAACGTTATTCCGTACATTGGCGGCGAGGAAGAAAAGAGCGAGCAGGAGCCTCTGCGCATCTGGGGCAGCATTGTGAACGGTGCCATCGTGAAGGCCGCCAGCCCGGCCATCACCACCCAATGCATCCGGGTGCCGGTAGCTGACGGACACTTGGCCGCGGTATTTGCCTCCTTCGAAAAGAAGCCCCCCCAGGACGAGATCATCGACCTGTGGAGAAGCTTCAAGGGCAGACCACAAGAGCTACAGCTCCCCAGCGCCCCGAAGCAATTCATTACCTACTTCGAAGAAGAGAACCGTCCGCAAACCGGATTGGACCGGAACATTGAAAACGGCATGGGCGTCTCTGTCGGCAGACTTCGTGAGGACCTCCTGCACGATTACAAGTTTGTCAGCCTGTCCCACAACACCCTGCGCGGAGCCGCAGGCGGCGCGGTGCTGATCGCCGAGCTGCTGAAGGCAGAAGGGTATATCCAGGCCAAATAAGCTGCCTGAACATAGCAAAGAGCTGTCCCATTGTGTTGGGCAGCTCTTTTTTGCATTCCCTTATACCCTTTTTTCCAGTTCCTACGTGGTCCGCCGCTGGATAAAGTATTGGGCCACATGGGAAAACACCACCTTCAGCACCGCAAAAAACGGCACCGCCAGAATCAGTCCGGCCACCCCGGCTACCTGTCCGCCTACTAACAGAGCGAAGATGATGAGCAGCGGATGCATATGCAAGGACCGCCCCACCACTTGGGGTGATATGACATTCCCCTCAAGGAGCTGGCAGATCCAATTGACCAAAAGCACATACAGCACCATTTTCCACGAGATAGAGGCTGCCATCAGCACCCCCGGCGCTGCGCCCAGATACGGCCCCAGGTAAGGAATAATATTGAATACGGCCACTACACAGGCCAAGAGCAGCGGATATTCCATCCCAATGAGCCAATACCCGATATACGCCATCACTCCGATGATGATGCAGACCAGAAATTGCCCTCTTATGTAGCTGCCTAACGCCTCATCGATTTCGAACAGGAGCCGGGTGATATGACGGCGGTGTTTGCGGGGGACCACAGCCAGGACCGTCTTTTCGATGAGCTGGAAATCCTTCAGAATATAAAAGGCTACAAACGGCACAATCAGCGCCACAAACAGCACGTTCAGCTTGCTGCCGATCCCGTTGAGATAGTTGGCCACCCAATCGGAGACCCCCTGCTCCAGCCGGAACAGAGAATTGTTGATACCGCTGCGTATACTGTCGGGCAGCATTTCGCTATCGTTGAACTGGTCAATCATCCCCTGCGCCCGCATGGTGAATTCCGGCATATGCTCATTCAGCTCCGTAAGCTGGTTCATAAACATGGGAATGCCGTTCATAAGAATCACCGTGAGCGAACCGAGAAACGTGACATAGATCAATAGCACCGCCACTGTCCGCGGCACTCTCCTGCGGTTTAACAGCACCACCACAGGATTCAGCACATAAGAAATAATCATAGCTATGATAAAAGGCGCCAGCACCGCCTTGGCAAAGCTGTAGATTCCCCCCAGAATAGGCCGGACGAGCCACAGCATGTACACGATCAGAAGCCCCAGAAGGGCATAAATCAGAACCCGAAACCGTTTGGTCGACCAGAATGGCTCCATGGCAACCTCCCCCCTTTGTCAAGGTATGTCCCTTCCGCCGGACAAACTTCTTTAGTGTAGTATATGTCGCCTCAGGAGAATTAAACCTTGTTGGGGCAAAACGGGGGAGGAGCGTGAGCCTCATGTGGCCAAACGCCAAAAAAGCCCGAACCGCCAAAAGGCGGGGGCTTTAGGAACAAACGAGGCAGACAGGTCAGTTGGCCTGAATCTGCTCCGCAATAAATTCGTCTTCGAAGAAGAGATCGTCCAGAGAGCTGAGCGTACCGTCCTCTTCCACTTGATAAACGGACATTTTGTCACCGTTTACCGTCAATTCGATGAAGCAGCCACAGCAGTAAAACTGGTGGGAGCCAAATTTTCCGATATCCAGGGAATTGCAGTTGGGACATTGCATTGTCAAATCCAT
>JAEWAA010000111.1 GCA_023391955.1 Bacillota bacterium
GCCGATGACGCCGTCCACAGCAACAATTCCCTGACCATCGGCGGCGGCGAACTGACCATCACCTCCGGCGACGACGGCCTGCATGCGGATTCCGCGCTGACGGTCTCTAAGGGAACGATTTTCATCAAAAAAAGCTATGAAGGCATCGAAAGCAAGCAGATTACTCTGGCCGGGGGCAAAATTGAGGTGACTGCCAGCGATGATGGGATCAATGCAGGCGGCGGCAATGACGGCTCCTCTGTAAACGGCCGGCCGGGACAAAACGGCTTCACCGCCTCAGGTGACACCTGGCTGAATATTACCGGCGGCAGCATCGCCGTAAATGCCGCAGGCGACGGGCTGGACTCCAACGGGCTTATCAAGATGTCGGGAGGAACCGTCACAGTGAACGGCCCGTCGGACAACGGCAACGGGGCGCTGGATTACGACGGCACCTTCACTATGACCGGCGGTTCGCTGGTCGCTGCAGGCAGCTCCGGCATGGCCCAGGCGCCTTCGGAGGATTCCTCCGCGTATTCCGTCATGATGAGCTTCTCCTCCGCCCAAAAAGCGGGCACCACGGTAACCCTGACGGATAAAAGCGGCCAGGTGGTGGCGTCCTTCACCCCCGCCAAGCAGTTCCAGACCATTGTGTTCGCTTCGCCTGGCCTCAGTAAGGACGGCACCTTCACCGTCTATACCGGCGGCACTGTATCCGGTCAAGCCGAAGCGGGCCTCACCAGCGGCAGAGCCCTCTCCGGCGGCACCAAGGTGGTGGAATTTACGCCATCTGGTTCGGTCACCTACCTGTCGGAGACAGGCGTTACCACGAAGCCGTCCGGTGGAATGGGCGGCGGTATGGGCGGTGGCCGCATGGATGGCGGCATGGGCGGCCAAGGCCAGATGAGCGGCCAGCAGGGCCAACGCGGTCAGCGGCCGACCACGCAGGGCCAGACCGGCGGGCAGGGGCAGCAATAGGAGTATGAGTGTCCTACACCCAAATCGGAAGAACCGCTAACGAATCTGAGCAACGCTATTATGCTGGATGTGAGCATTTTAAAAATCTAACGAATCCTAGCCACGCTATTTGTCCGGATTGGAGCCGAAATGCTTCCAAATGGTCAAATAGCGTGTTACAGATTCGTTAGATTTTTTTTCATGCCCATTTCCGCCAAATAACGTCGTATAGATTCGTTAGCCAAACCAGCGGCGGACAGTATCGTTTCAATGATTTTTTCCGGATATTCTCGGGCTTGGGGCGGACATTTATAAGAATCGGTTATGATATAATGGTCAAGAAACGTTCAAATTTGATGAAACGGAGTGTGCCCTGAAAGATGGACACCAACTGGAAACGAAGAATTACCCTGTTTCTTGCGACTCAGACCATTTCCCTGTTCGGCACCGCATTGGTGCAATACGCCATTACCTGGCATATTACTCTGACCACCCAATCGGGCAGCATGATGACCATCGCCATTGTGTGCGGCTTTTTGCCCACCTTCTTCCTGTCTCCCTTCGCCGGAGTGTGGGCCGACCGCTATAACCGCAAGCGGCTGATTATGATTTCCGACAGCGCCATTGCACTGACAACCCTGATTATGGCCCTATTGTTTATGGCCGGGAACGAATCCCTTTGGCTGCTCTTCGTGATGTCCGCCATCCGCGCCTTGGGTTCGGCCGTCCAGACGCCTGCCGTGGGAGCCATTCTGCCGCAGCTGGTGCCCGAGGAACAATTAACCCGTGTGAATGGCATTAACGGGAGCATCCAGGCCTTAATTATGCTGGTGGCCCCGATGGCCAGCGGCGCATTGCTGGGCATGGTCCCCTTGTCCACCATCTTCTTCATAGACGTGGTGACCTGCTTCATCGCCGTGAGCACCCTGTTCCTGTTTCTCCGGGTTAAGGACCATGACCGGATGCAGAAGGCCCAGGAGGGCGGATATTTCGGCGACCTGCGGGAGGGTGTCCGGTTTATTGCCACCCATCCGTACCTCAAGCAGTTCTTTATTTTCAGCGGCTTTTTCTTTGTGCTGGTGGCGCCTGCCGCCTTCCTCACGCCGCTTCAGGTAGCCCGCAGCTTCGGGGATCAGGTATGGCGGCTGGTCGCGATTGAAATTACCTTTTCCGTAGGTATGATGCTGGGCGGTTTGCTTATTGCCTCCTGGGGCGGCTTCCGCAACAAGATCCATTCCATGACCTTGTCCGGTGTGGTGATGGGGGCCAGTACCGTAGCCTTCGGAGTGGTACCGTCTTTCTGGATATACCTGAGCTTTATGTCCATATTCGGCTTGGCCTTACCCTTGTTCAATACGCCCTCCACGGTGCTTCTTCAGGACCGGGTCGACAAGGATTTCACCGGCCGGGTATTCGGGGTGTTCGGCATGATCAGCAGCTCCATGATGCCCATGGGGATGCTGGTGTTTGGCCCGATGGCAGATAAGGTGGCCATTGAATGGATTATGCTGGTGACCGGGGCCCTGCTGATGCTTTTATCCCTCATGCTTTTGAAAAATAAGGCGCTGCTGAAGGCAGGAGCTCCTCTGGAGCCCGCTGTGGCGGCACAACCCGAAGCATAAACCAACAGAAACGCCCGCTCTTCATAAAAAAACGTCCTGCAGCTTCCTCAACTGAGGTGCGCGGGACGTTTTATTCTTCTTCAGGGTCCGGTTCCGCCGCACCCTCTGCATCTCCGGCCGCCGCCTCCAAGGCCGCCAGTTTCGACTGGTCCTCCAACAGCTGTGCTGCCGCTTCCTCCAATAAAACAGGGTCTGCGTTTTGGCCCAGCCATGCTTCGTCCAATTGTCGGCTGCAGGCTGCTGCACTTTGCAGATAGCTGTAGATTATTTGCGCCTCATCCACGTCGAACCGGGTGACGGGGCCCTGCTTATCCGTACCGGCTGAGCCATAGGCGGACCGCACCAGAGTGACGATCTGCATTGCCGCCGCAGGGCCGATTCCTTCGGCATCAGACAGAGACAGCCGGTAATTCAGGAGCAGGCGGTTGCCTTTGATCAGGAACAGCTTGGCCCATCCGCCGTCCATCTCCTCCAGCACCACAGAGATATGTCCTGTCTCCGCAAAGCTGATCATCTTCTCCTTTTGCAGCAGATACCGGACTGCACGGTTTTCATCCCTGTATCTGGCGGCGGACTCAAAATCAAAGCGCTCGGCGGCCTCCACCATCCGCTTTTCCATCAATTCGGGAATGTCGGTGCTCTGCCCCTCCAGGAACAGAATAATCCGGTCCACAATCGCCTCATACGTTTCCACTGCTTTGCCTCCGGCACACATGCCGATGCAGCGCCCCAGCGCATGGTTCAAGCAGGGCCCGCGCCCGCCGGAAGGGTTGCTGCAGACGATCCGCAGACATTCCTTAATGCCCCCCAGAGCCCGCTCCACGGTACCCCGGCTGCTGTAGGGTCCGAACCGCCGGAGGCCACCGGTATCCTCCGGGCTGTAGCTGACGGAGAAGGAGCGCAAGCCGTTTTCTTTGGCCCGGCGGAGGGTGATGTAGGTGTAGGCTTCTGGATTTTTCATTTTGCGGTTGTAGGCGGGACGCAGCTCTTTGATGAGGCGGCATTCCAACAGAAAGGCCTCAAATTCCGTATCCGTATGGCGCACCTCCAGATCCCGGATGTGGGAGACCAGCACCCGGGTTTTGGGGCTGTGGCCGCTATTTTTGACGAAGTAGGACTGGACCCTTTTGCGGAGCTGCTTGGCTTTGCCCACATAGATGATATTGCCCAGGGAATCCTTCATCAGATAAACGCCGGGGGTAAGGGGAAGCGCCTTGACCTTCTCTTTTAGTTGCTGCTGCATGCGAGTGCCTTCCCTTCCGCCCGGCGGACTTTCGCCGTTTTCCTTAATGATAGGACAGACAGGGGGGCAACGCAACCGGAGAGTGAGGCTGCTAACGGGACCCGGCGGTGTTGGTCGCTGTCCGGCCCGGTCTGGCCAGCTTCAAAAGCCCGGCATTGGCATTGTTCTTGCCCAGGATCAGGTCGCGGATGATTTCGGATCCCAAAGTGCTGTACACCGTACCGTTGCCGCCGTAGCCCAAAAGATAATACAGCCGCTCCCGCTCCGGATGCTTCCCAATAAAAGGCAGGTTATCTCTGGATTCCCCGAAGACCGCTGCCCAGGCATACTCGATTTGGATATCCAGCATGGGAAACAGGCTCTCCAGCTCCTGCTTCAGCGCCTCTGCCCGGCGGGCTATCAATTCCTTGCTGTGGGGCACCTCCGGCTTATCCTCATCCAGTCCTCCCGCCACAATCCGCCCGTCCGTGGTGGTCCGCAGATAGAAGTACGGACGCCGGGTTTCCCAAATCAGCTCCCTGTCCTTCCAGGCGGAGTCCAGATTCTCCAGAGGGCGTGTAGCAACGGCATAGGAGCGGTTAAGATCCACTCCGCTCTCCTCCAATCCGGGAGGGGGGCTGTAGCCGGTGGTTACGATGACATGGTCAGCGCTAAAGAGACCTTTGGGGGTGTGGACGGTTATGCCGTCCGCCATGTCCTCCAGGGACGTAACCTCCGTATCCTCGAAAAAGTGAACGCCCTTTTGGTCCAAATAGGTAAGGATGGCCCGGACGAACCGGAAGGGATTCAGCTCTGCATCCCCGTATGTAAGAAGTGCCGCCGGTTTCCGGAACGGGTAGCGCCGCGTTACCTCATCCGCAGTCAGGTAGTCAACCTGGAAGCCGTTTTTGTGGAGGGCTTGATACTCCTTTTGCAGGAGCTCCACATCCGGTTCGGCACTGGCAAAATACAGGCTGGCCCGGCGGGTAAAATCTGCCGGCTCATACAGGGACCGGGCAACCTGCTCCAGCCGGTCGATGGCCTTCACACATACCCGGTAAAACTGGACTGCGTTGGTTTCGCCTATCTGCTGCATCAGCTGGTGTAGCATGATGTCATTGGAGTATTGAATGAGCCCCGTATTGGCCAGGCTGCTGCCACAGGCCATCGCCCCTTTGTCCAGCACGGCCACCTTCAGTCCTTCTGCGGCCAGAGTATAGGCGGTTAAAGCGCCGGACATCCCTCCCCCGACTACAATGGCGTCATAGCGGGAAGCGGGCTCCCTTTGAGTCAGGCGAAGCGGCGAAGTTCCGGTAGTGTTCCAATATAAGGTGCCATAGTATAAATCCATCCGCATCAGCCTCCTGCTGCTTTTACCAATCCTTACCCCGGAGGGGCGGGAGCCAACCGCGGGTGTTGTCTGCTCCGTTTCTGGCACCTTTTGTAGGGTGTTCTTCAGGGGTGCTGGACATACTTTAAGCGTCCATTCGGCCGTCGACATGGGGAGAGAACGGGGAGGTGCGCGTAACGGAACTGAGAAACACTTAGAGGCTGAAATCTGATGTTTTGGCAAAATAACGGAACTATAAGACCCTTAGAAGGTCACGAGGCTAGTTTTTTTGCCTCCATGGCCCGCTAAGGGTCTGTGAGTTCCGTTACAATTTGGAACAGCCGTTATTTCGCGTTTAA
Organism: Bacillota bacterium; assembly: GCA_023391955.1. GTDB lineage: Bacteria > Bacillota > Bacilli > Paenibacillales > NBRC-103111 > Paenibacillus_AR. Next base: position 5,470 of record JAEWAA010000111.1, read on the forward strand.
GCGCCGCATAGTTCCGTTAGAAGTATTCGCCTGAGCGACCAAGCAGTGCGTATGAAACCAAGTAACTTCATCCGACCCTGAGCCGATGGGATAGTGTCCGAAAGGTCAGGTTGATGCACCCTGTATCCTCCTTTTACCGCCGCAGCCTTACAGCCCGCCTTGGGATGACGTGCTAACCCGCATATTGCTCGACGTACCAATCCAGCATTTTGCGGGCGATGCTGACGGGTGACGGAATGACGGGCAGGTTGTCCGGGTCGAACCAGCCGGCGTCCACAATTTCCTCGCCGTCTACATGGATCTCACCGCTTTCGTAGTCTGCGATAAAGCCGATCATGAGGGAGTGGGGGAACGGCCATTGCTGGCTGCCGAAATAGCGGATGTTGGTCACAGTGATGCCGATCTCCTCTTTTGTTTCCCGGCGGACGCAGTCCTCCAGCGTTTCCCCCGGCTCCACGAAGCCTGCGATGAGACCGTACATATTGTTGGTGAAATGCTTGGCCCGGGCGAGGAGCACCTGCCGGTCCTTGAGGATAACGGTAATTACCGCAGGCGCCAACCGGGGAAAGCTGACACTTCCGCAAGCAGGGCACAGC
>JAEWAA010000212.1 GCA_023391955.1 Bacillota bacterium
CAACCTGAGCCATGCCGGCATCGTCGCAGGCACGCCTGGTGGTCGTCGTCGCGCTGGCGGGGAACTTCCTGATCGCGGTGAGCAAGTTCGTCGCGGCCTGGTTCACCGGCAGCTTCATCACTCTGAAGTCCCCTTGATGCACAGTGATATGGGGAAAAGCCGCCGTTTTTTCCCGCAGGCTCCGCACAAATTCCGCATCCCGCTCCACGGCAATCACCTTGCCGGCAGCAGCCAGAAGCGGCAGGGTCAAAGCCCCTTTCCCTGCACCGATTTCCAGCACAGTATCCGCTGGCCCCGCCCCTGAGAGGCGGACCAGCTCCTCGATGGTTTTCCGGTGGTGCAAGAGATGCTGCCCGGAGAAATTGGGCACGGCACGTGCCGCCCCGATAGTGGGTTTATTCCGGTTTCGTTTCTTATTCATATCAAGCCACTCCCCGCAGGTTTGTTCCCCGAATCCAATAAAAAAAGCAGGCATCTGCCTGCTGCGGGAAATAACCGTTGGTGGCCTCCTATAAAATGACGTACCCGAATAAACCTACGACCTGCCGGGCAGGTGCAGTTGTTTATAAGCGCCCCAGCTGCATAAGCTGCGTACGCCAATAAAAAAACGCCAAAAAGAGGCAGACCTGTCGTCCCCTCTCCCGGCGTTTCCTATTCACGGGTATCCTCAAATGGGCAGACCGATTCCGTTTTTGCTCCGCGTGCAGGCAGAGCCCTTGTACATGTTTAATTGCTGCGAAGGCAATGTACAAAACGAAATCTTCCGTAAGATATAACACCCATATGAGAACAACCCTCCGTTCCTTTAGATATCAGCAGCATAGCATGCCCGTATTGCTGTGGACAAAGGAAAGTTTCCCTATACCTGTTGTTTCGGCTCCGGCTCCAGCTTTAGCACCTCAGTGAGCATCAAAATGGGCAGCGCCTGGCCGTATGTCATGGGACACAGGGGAATGCTCCGGTAATCATCCAACGTCACTCCCATGCCGGTGCCGTAGGAAACCTGCCCTACCGTGCCGTCTTCGCCGATTTCTTGGATCACCGCCAACGCCGCTTTTTTCCCTACCGTAAGAAATCGGGGCTCCAGATAACCCACACGGACCGCCTTCAGAATCCCGTAAGCAAACCCGGCCGTACCCGATGCTTCCACATAACTCTCCGGATCATCCAGCAGCGTATGCCACATGCCGCTTTCGTGCTGGAACCGCTCCAGTGCCGCAGCCTGGGCCTTGAGGGCATCCAGCAGGAACCATTTGACCCCTAGATCCAGATGCTCCGCAATGTCCAGATAATCCACTACTCCCGCCGTATACCAGCAATTCCCCCGGGCCCACAGCGCTTCGGCAAAATGATGCTGCCCCCGGAAGGTCCAGCCGTGGAACCAAAGCCCGGTTTTGCGGTCCGTCAAATATTTGATGTGGACCAGAAACTGCCGGACGGATTCCGCCAGATAATCCTGCCGGTCAAACAGCTTGCCCGCCCGGGCCAGGAACAGCACTGTCATAAACAGGGTATCATCCCACAGCTGCCCTTCGTTGGCCGCTCCGGACACCACATGCTGCAGACCCTGATCCTCTGTACGCGGCATCTCCTCCATCACCCACTGGGCCCACTCCCGGCACAAAGCCAGGAAATCCTCCCGTCCGGTTTCCTCGGCCAGGAAGCTTAAGGTCAGCATGGGGCACATGGTGTTGACGTTCTTTTCCGGGAGGCCCCTTCTGATGTTGTCCTCAAACCAGTTGATCAGAAAATCCCGTATCCCGGTTTTGCCGGTTTCCCGGTAATAGGCGTACAAGCCGTACAAACCTACTCCCTGAGCCCACTCCCAGGTATCCATCCGAATGATGCTGATGGGGCATTCCTCTTGAAGCCCCGTTTCATTACCCAAATGCTGCATTTTGGCAGCCACCTTATCAGTCAGCGCACAAATGATGTTTCTGTCCATCCTCTTCTCCCCTTTGCCTTTCAGGATGGCTTCATTATACCGGGGGAGTACCGCTGAATTATTGCATTATTGGAGGTGTTTCTTGCTTTTTTGTGATACGCTTATAAAAGAATCCCCCAAAAGTGACATGAAGCTTCGAAGCGAAATCCGGTACTTTTGGGGGTGCCTCCGACCAACATTAATCCGGCAGCAGCGAAGGAGACTCCCTTGTGGCGATGGACAAAATCAAAAACATTTATACCGAGGATATCCGGCTGGAGCACAATACAGGTGCGGACTGGACTATGGATTATTACCATTTTCATAATGTGTACGAGCTTTATCTGGTGATAACTCCCGGCGCGGAGATGTGGGTGGGCAACAAGCAGTATCTGCTGGCCCCTTATGATCTGCTGCTTCTGGGTACCAATGATCTGCACCGTTCCATCATCCATGACCGGGCCGCTTATGAACGCTACATCCTCTATTTCAACCCCTTCTATATCACGTCCATGAACACCGGCGCCACCAATCTGCTGGAAAGCTACATGCGCCTCCGGGCAAGCGGCAGCCACCGGATCAACCTGGGACAGGTGGGTGCAGCCCGGCTTACGGGGATGCTGGAGGAGCTGGGGGAGCTGGTGAAGCTAACCGGTTATGGGGCCGATGTCCGGATGCGGATCCAGCTGGCCCTGATCCTTCTGGAGCTGGAGGTGCTGACCCGCCCGGGAGCTCCCCGGGGAGAAAACCCTGAGCTGGCGCCTCCCGGCTACCTGCTGTTGAAGCCGGTTCTGGATTATGTGGAGACCCATTATCCCGAGGAGCTCGGCACGGAGGAAACCGGTCGTCTGTTCGGGTTGAACCGGCATCAGTTAAACGAACTGTTCCGCAATATGACAGGGTTGTCCTTCCACCAATACCTGGTCCAATTCCGGATTGTAAAAGCCAAGGAGCTGCTGGAGACAGGCCATATCTCCACCACCGAGGCTTGCCTGGAAAGCGGCTTCCGGGACTACTCCCATTTTATCCGCACCTTCAAGGAGCTGGTGGGTATGCCGCCGGGCAAATACGCCAAACAAGCCGCCACTGGAAAATGGCAGCCGCCCGGGGTGTAGGGGCGGGACGGGCCGCGGAGCCGGGATGAGGCTGCGACCGCCGGGAT
>JAEWAA010000233.1 GCA_023391955.1 Bacillota bacterium
GCCTCTACCATCGGCGTTATGGCGTCGCTTGCCTTTTTGCCGTCATTATTGGCAGGAATTATTGCCATTGTTACGATTGTGATTACCCGTTATGTATCTTTGGGATCGCTTTTGTTTACCGCATTCATTCCCGTCTTTATCCTGCTTTTGGACCGGCCGATGGAGCTGTTCTGGATCAGCCTTCTGGTGGCGCTGTTTGCATTCGTCCGGCACCGCAGCAACATTGTTAAGCTGGCCAAGGGGAAGGAAAATAAGCTGGGAGCGAAGAAGAAGGTATGCTAGGGCGTGTTTGCAAACACTCCCTAGAAGACTGACCGACGAAAACAAATCGGTGAATAAATATTCATCTGGAATGACTGGGAGGGAAAGAAGTTAACAGTTGGAACTCGATGAATATTGATTCCCCTAAATGTGACAAGGGAGGTAGGTCGCCTGTGAAAAAAACCGCTGTGCTTGTAGCGGGCAGCTGGGGAACCGCTTTGGCCTCTGTGCTGGCGGACAACGGCCATGAGGTTGCCTTGTGGACCCGGCATCCCGAGCAAGTTCATGAAATCAATGCCCTACATACCAATAGCCGTTATTTGAAGGATGCGGTTCTGTCCGGGAACATCTATGCCACCCTCAGCCTGGAGGAGGCGGTACGAGGCGCGGAGGCCGTTGTGCTGGCTGCCCCGTCCTCCGGGATGCGGGAGGTAGCAGGCAACATCCGGCCTTTCCTGTCCCCTGACACGCTGGTCATACATGCCGCCAAGGGCTTCGAGGCCGATACTCTGAAGCGGATGACCTCCGTCATCGCTGAGGAGCTGCCGCAGCAGAACCCTGACCGGATCGTGGTCCTGTCCGGGCCGAGCCATGCGGAGGAGGTCATCGTGAAGTGCCCCACTACGATTGTGGTGGCAGCCAAACAGCTGGAAGCCGCAGAGGCGGCCCAAGACCTCTTTATGAGTCCTTATTTCCGGGTGTACACCAATCCTGACGTCGTCGGAGTGGAGGTAAGCGGTGCGCTGAAGAACATCATCGCCTTGGGAGCGGGTATGAGCGACGGCCTGCAGTTCGGCGACAATGCCAAGGCGGCTCTGATGACCCGCGGGCTGGCGGAGATCGCGCGCCTGGGTGTGGCTCTGGAGGCTAACCCGCTGACCTTCGCGGGACTCTCCGGCTTTGGGGATCTGGTCGTAACCTGTACCAGCCGGCACAGCCGAAACTGGCGGGCCGGGTATATGCTCGGCCAAGGCAAACCTTTGGCTGTGGTTTTGGAGGAGATGGGCATGGTGGTGGAAGGGGTCAAGACTACCCGTGCCGCCTACGAAATGTCCAAACACCATCAGGTGCGTATGCCTATCACCCAGGTGCTGTACCAGGTGCTGTTTGAGGGCAAGGAGCCCAAACGGGGCGTGGAGGATCTGATGGGCCGCGTCCGCACCCATGAGATTGAGGAGATTGCCCAAGAGGCCGCGGGCAAGTGGCTGGGTTGATCATATAAGCCTACACCCGCCCAAACCAATTCCGGGACGTTGTCATACAATACCCTATCCGGCGATGAACGCCAATGGAATAGGGGAGGTATACCGATGCCCGGCAAAGATATGTCCAAGGATGTGCTGAAGGCTGTCAAGAGCAAAACCGGCAAATCCGTTACCCAAAAGGATATTCATAAACTCGCCAGCAATGTGAAGCCCGGCACTATGCAAAGCGAGGAGCAGCTGCGCCAATTGATCAAGCAGGTGGCGTCGCTGGTGAATGTTCCGGTTTCGGAGCAAACCACGAACGAAATTGTGAAGGCGGTTAAGGGCAGCAATCTGAATCCCAACAATATGGAAGCCCTCATGAAAATGATGATGGGCGGCAAAAAATAATATTTTTGCTCCTCTTTTAACCCAAAGGCCGCCTCCGGGCGGTCTTTTTGGTGCGATCGGATTTTTCTGTTTTCCCCGCGGGTGGTATGATAATAGCATGCTTACTTTGAAAGAGATAGAAGGGAGAGTTATCTCTATGCCGGAGGTTGAGTTTTTGCCGGATGGGAAGAAGGTGAACGTCCGTGCCGGATTGACACTGCTGGAGGCGGCAAGACATGCCAAGGTGGCGGTCAGAACCAGGTGCAGCGGCGGTTTAAGCTGCCTGATGTGCAAGGTGCGGGTCGTTGGCGGAGTGGAAGGGCTTACGGAGTCGAAACAAGCGGAGAAGGCCAAGCTGGGGGCTCTGGAGGCCCAAGGCTACCGCTTTGCCTGCCAGGCCAGGGTAACAGGGGCTGTAACCGTAGAATTGCCGGAGGACCCGCTTAAAGCGGCCATACGGGCACAGCTGAAGCGGCAGCAGGAGGAAGAGGATTTGTGGTAAGAACAAGTATAGAGCTGCTGCGGCAGCTTTTTTTGCGTTCATGCTGTTTTTTTAGATATACGGTGCATGCATAAGCCATGCTGAACGCTCATATATCATAAATCGGGGAAGCTTTGCGCATACCTTGCGGAAAGCCGAATTGGACCGTGGGCACTCCCGGGAATTTTACTATAGAATTCTCTGTCATATTCCGGGGCTGTACACATATATTTTTACTAGTCCAAAAGATGGTACGAGTGTGGCTTCCAATGCGGTGCACATCAGTCATCTTTTTCGGGTACAGGAAGGGCAGGAGAAACGGATCGGCGGGATGCTCCGGCGCTTGGTGTACTACATTTTGAAGGAATTCAGGAGGGGATCATGTTGGAACGAGTCGATATCATTAAGGACATTGCCGAACGCACCGGCGGAGACATCTATCTCGGGGTGGTCGGAGCGGTACGGACAGGGAAATCCACTTTTATCAAGCGGTTTATGGAGTCGGTGGTGATTCCCAACATCAAGAACGAGTCGGATCGGGTGAGAGCGGTGGATGAGCTTCCGCAAAGCGCCGCCGGCCGCACCATCATGACTACCGAGCCCAAGTTTGTTCCCAACAATGCGGTTCAAATTTCGGTTGGCGAAGGCTTGAACGTGAATGTCCGGCTGGTGGATTGCGTCGGCTATGCCGTACAAGGGGCC
>JAEWAA010000234.1 GCA_023391955.1 Bacillota bacterium
CAACCTCCGACTCTATACCTGCCTCAACAGCTCCGTCCGCCGCCAATCCTGTTTTGCGCAGGAGCACACCGGCCCGGTTATGCCCCATCAGCGGCTCCAGGCATTCTCCGGCAAATTCTTGCAGCGCCTGGGGTTCGCTCTCCAGTTCAGCGGCCAGACGGAGGAGCTCGCCCAGGAATCCTTCAGATTGCAGCAGAGCCTCCCGGTCTGCCGCCACGCCGGTACGCACGGACAGCTTTTCCAGCCAAACCAGCGGCATTCCTTCTCCTGCGCCCGTTTCCTCCTCCAGCAGCTCCCAACGCTCCAGCTCGGCCCTTCGCAGCTCCTCCGCCAAATCCCGGGCGTAACCACCCTGGAGCTTGCCGTGAAGCCGCCCTCTGCCGGTCAGGACAAGCCTCAGCACAGCGGGCCGCCCCTCCGCCTCCGTGCGGGCCTCCTCCATTGCCTGCTCCAGCGCTTCCTTCAGCTCCTGCTCCGTAGAGCAATCCGCAATGGACACCTCCCGGGCCAACCAACGAACCGCATCCAGCGCCTGGAACCGCAATTCCGCAGCCCCGCTTCCGTCCACCTCCACTACATAGCAGCCCTTAGCCGACTGCTCGCGGACGCTCCTGCCCTGGATGTTGCCGGGATAGACCACCCAAGGCTTCTCCGACAGCACCCTGCGGGTATGCACATGGCCCAATGCCCAATAGTCCAACCCGGCCGCTGCCAGCTCCTTTAGGGAACACGGGGCATAATCCGCATGCTCCGGCGAACCGTCCACATTGGCATGCAGCAGCCCGATCTGGTAAACACCGCCTGCCCCCGCTCCGAAACGCTGCGCATAATTATCCCTCACCGCCGCCGTCGGGTACGAAATACCCTGAATATCCGCCACATGGCCGCGACCCGCCAAAACCACAGGGACACGCTCCACCTCTCCCGGCTTAAACATATGTACTCCTGATGGCCAGCCCAGCTTCGCCTCCCGGCCGTCCAGCGGATCATGGTTCCCATGAACGACAAAAGCGGAGATCCCGTTCTCCGCCAGCCGTTTCATTGCATATTGAAACCGGAGCTGCGCCCTGAGCGACCGGTCTGCGGAATCATAAACATCTCCTGCAATCAGCACAAAATCCGCCTTCTCCCGGATGGCCAGCTCTATGAGGCTATCCAGTGCAGCGAAGGTAGAGCCGCGCAGAAGCTGCCGCACCGCCTCCCGCACACCGGACAGTCCCGCGAAGGGGCTGTCCAGATGAAGATCGGCGGCATGGATAAACCGGAACGGAATCACACTCCGCCGCCTCCTTCGTTTTCACCCTCACCCTCGAAATCCTCCCCCTCTGCAGATGCTGCAGTCCCGAAGCTCCGGTATACCGCCGCCAGCTGTTGGATCACACGGGTAAGCGAGTAGGATTTTTTTGCCTTTTCCCATGCTGCGCGGGCCAGCTCATAGCGGTAGCCCGGATCCTCGATCAAGGTTTCCAGAGCGGCTGCCAGAGCCTCGGAATCCCCTGACGGGACCAGCAGACCGTTGCGCCCGTCCTCGATTTGCTCCGGGATGCCCCCAACCTGGGTCCCCACCAGGGCCAACAGACACAGAGCCGCTTCGGCGAATACGGACCCGAAGGCCTCTGCCCGGGAGGGCAGGACGAATATATCAAAGAAGGGCATGAATTCCTCGGGATGCAGCATGTAACCGTAAAAAATGGTATCCTCATAAATGCCCAAATCCACCGCCATCTGCTCCAATTCCTCCCGGATCGGACCGTCTCCGATCAGGTGAAGCACGAAGGGGACACCCTTCTTTTTCAAGCGGGCACAAGCCTCAAGAAGGGTATCCAGCCCCTTGGCCGGGACAAGACGGCAGACGGAAATCAGCTGGGTCACCGCATTTTCGTGGGAATAGGGACGGAAGCGCCGCTGGTCGAAGCCGTTCGGGATCACTTCGATCTGGCTGCAATCCTCCATATAGTTCCCGAGATACATGCGGAATGCGTGGGAAGCGGTTATGATACGGTCCAGGCTGTATTCCAGCTCGCCATAAATCGACGTCAGGAACTTCTCCTCCGGCCCGCCCTCCTGAATGCGTCCGTTCAGCATTAGCTCCTTCTCATAGCTGGAGTGGATGGTGATCATCACAGGGGTATCGGGGAAAATCCGCTTCATGGCCAGCGCCGCAATGGGATGATGGGCATGGATCAGGTCGTACGAGCCCTTCAGGCGCAGCTTGGTCCACCATATGTAATCCTTATAGGTTTGGATATATTTGTCGATAATCGGATTGCCGGCATACTGCTTCCAGTCAAAGGTGTGGAACTCTACATCCTCGGTCCCTTTGCTGCGTATGCGCTTGGGCAGGGAGAACAGCTCCATATCCCAGCCCTTCTTAATAAACCGCTCCTGGATATACGGCACCATGGACGATACCCCACCAGGCTGTTCCGGCGGAAAAAACAGCGCCTGCAAGATTTTCATGATTTCCTCCTTCATGGTGCAAAAAAATCCCGTTTCATCCCTATTGTAGCGCCTGCCGGCGGCAATTGAAAAGAGAACACACCGACAAAGTTTTTGGTATAATGAAAGAATGGGTTGAAGGGAGAATGGACATGCTGTACGAGCTTTTGTGCGGACCGATGCGTCCCGTTTATTTTTCCACGATTATTCTGGTGATCCTTCTGCTGATGCTGGTAATGACGTTCAGGCTGTTTGTGAGCCGGCGGAAGAAGGCTTATTTCTCGCTGTCCCTGTCGATTCTGGTGGTGATGGCCCAGCATATCCTCATCATTTCGGCTGGAACCGACGCCCCCGGCACAGGCAATTGGACGGGCTACGCCACGATTCTTTTGAAGGCGGTTTCCTTTATCTTCCTGAACCTGGGCATCTACCAAATGTACAATTCCTCACGGACCCGGCAGCATATTCTGACCTGGTCAGCTGTCGCTGTTGCCGTGCTGCTTTCCCTGATGTACTTCCTGGTGGACGGGTTTGAGGGAAATCCGGGGCAGGTGGTGCTGCTGCAGAATCTGGGTATTGAGCTGTATATGTTTCTGATGCTCTTCTTGTGCCACCAGTGGATTTCACCCTGGGTCGGCCAGTGGAACCGGTATCAGCTGAGTCTGTCCTTTTATTTCATTTACCAATTGATCCATCTGGCGGATGTGTTTATTACGGGCAGTGCTTATCCGGTCCTGGCTGCGGCGGGCAGCACCTTCCTCGTTTTGTATTATATGACGCTGTTTCTCATCGTGTTCGAACGGGTGGTGGAGCTGCTTCAGGCGGTGTATACCAAATCCATTACGGATGCCCTCACCGGGCTGTATAACCGGCTGTATTTTATGAACCGGCTGAAGCAGTATCTGTCCCATGAGGTTCCGGTCACCGTTATTTTTACGGATATTGACAACTTCAAGAAGCTGAACGATACACAAGGCCATGACAAGGGTGATGAAGCGCTGAAAAAGGTGGCCTCGATCCTTCGGGAATGTGTGGAGGAAATCGGAGTGGCGGGACGTCTGGGCGGCGAGGAAATGGTGGTGCTGGTGACGGACCCGGAGGTCCATCCGGGAGAATTGGCGGAGCTGATCCGCAAGCGCATTGAAGCGGAGGCCGGGGTTACGGTCAGCGTCGGCTACAGCAAGGCGAAGAAGGGGATTTCTCCGGACGCCCTGGTGAAGCAGGCGGATGAAGCCATGTACCAGGCCAAAACCTCAGGCAAGAACAAGGTCTGCAAATATATGAAGCAAAAGCAGCTCAACGCTGGCGGTCACGCCGGATAATCAATGCCGTAGCTTCTATGGGAGGCGGTAACGAAAATGCTAGGCTGGTTCCGTAAAAAAGACCCGTTAGATCCTGCCGTCCAGCTGAAAAAGCTGGCTCTATTGGGCTTCCGCCCCCGCCCCGAAACCGGGGAGCGGGAACTGGTGAAATTCCGCAAGGAAGCGTACATGGAGAAGCCGTATCTGCTGCTTCTGATCGCCCTGGGCGGCACCGCCGGGGATGGAAAGCCAATGTCGGAGCGGATCTGGCATGTTCACCGGGACAGCATCCGGCAGCCGGAGGATTATGTCCACGCTCTTATGCGGCTGGCGGGGGTAGCCAAAGCCTCCGGGGCGGTGCTGCCTGTAGCTGATGTGCAAGCCCTCCCCTCTGGAGAGAACGTACTCCTCCGGTTCAGGCTGGATGCACACACCTGTGAATGGGAGCTCTCCGGCTCCCCAAATGCCCTGGACCCGGAGCTTCTTCTTAGAACAGCCGACAAACTCCGGGAGTCGGGAGAACCGCGCCAATTTGCCTATGCCGCTTTGGGCGGACCTGATGCCTTGATCGTCTGCGTTGACCCCGGAGAGCTGGACGCCTTGAACAGGCTGACAGGACTGGGCTTCACGTGGCTCGCCGGCAGCGGCTTCCGTTTCTAGGGCGGGTTTGCAGATTTGCTTGAGGGCATGTTTCACCGCTTCTAACGGCGGCGGACGCCCTTATTCCCGCCAAAACACCCCTCCAAAAAATCTAACGGCGGCCACAGCCTCTATTCGGCCCCATTGACCCGCCGGAAGCCTCTTTTTCGCCCAATAGCGTCTCCTGCTTCCGTTAGATTTGGCAAACCCCGGTTTTTGGGCAAATAGCGGCTCTCACCGCCGTTAGAAATATTAGCTGCAGCCAGCCACGACCAATTCCCCGCTTACATCACTCACCGTAACTACTCCCCCTGAACGATGTCCATAATCCCGCCTTACCCCACAGGCGGCAGCAGCTCCCGAACCCGGTCCAGCGCCTCTTCTACCGTAGCAGCCTTAACTACCATGGGCTCCTCCTTGTACATTCCCTCGGAATGGGCGTACAGAGGATCATAATAATACTCCAGAAGCAGCAGCACCGCCTCCTCATACGCCCCGGACAAAAGCTTGCTCTCAATGTCCTTGGCAATGGGCGTATGAATCCGCTCCTTAATGAAACGATAGGCCGCCAGCAGCGCCTCCCCGTGAACCTCGGGCCGGTAGTCTGCCACAAGATGTCTGGCCCGGACCTCCAGAGGGAGCTCCAGCAGAATCGTTTTGCCCTCCTCCTTGCTCCGCATGATAAACTCCGGCACCGTAACCTTGCCAACCTTCCGGCTTTCGGCCTCCAGCAGAATCCAAGGGGAGTGCTCCAACGTTTCCAACCTTTCCACCAAATAGGCGTCGAAGGTTTTTTGGTTATGAGGCATCATTCCGACTCCTCCAAAAATAGACCCGCGGTGCCCCGCCATCCCCTCCAGGTCCGCCACCGGATAACCTTCCGCCTGCAGTGCCTGAAGAATGGCGGTTTTGCCGGTGCCGGTATTCCCCTGAAGCACATAAGAAGGCCACGGCCGCTGGGCCATCTGCTCCAAACGGGCCGTTGTCCATCTCCGGTAGTCCCGATAGCCGCCTTCCAGCCGGTAAACACGGATTCCCATCAGAGCCAGGACGGTGGATACCGTACGGCTGCGCATGCCCCCTCTCCAGCAGAACACCCCTTTTTCCCGGCCAATGCCTTGGAACTCCTTCACCAAAGAGGGAAGCTTGGCGGAGGCAATCTCCAGCCCCCGGTCCTTGGCCGCCTGAACGCTCACCCGGGTGTATAGGGTCCCGATTTCCGCCCGCTCCTCATCGTTGAAAAAAGGTATGTTGATGCTCCCGGGAATGGTTCCGTCCCGGAACTCGGACGGAGACCTGACGTCCACTGTGATCAGGTCTCCATTTTTCCTGCGGATAAGCAGATCTTCTACGCTGATGTCCTGAAACACGCCTGCCACTCCTCTACACCACCTGAATTTGTCCGGAATGCTCTTCGGTGACCCGTCCGATCAATTGTGCCTCCACTCCGTCCGCCACCAGCTTCTCCAACAGCTCCGCACTGTCCGCCTCATCCACGGCAATCAGAAGCCCGCCGGAGGTAACCGCGTCGCATAGAAT
>JAEWAA010000244.1 GCA_023391955.1 Bacillota bacterium
CTACTGCCCAGGTCCAGCAGGACCGCATCGGCACGGCCATACGCTACGCCAAGGACCACGGTGTGGTGCTGGTGCTGAAGGGAGCCTGCACCGTTACCGCTCTTCCCGACGGCCGCGCTTATGTGAACGGCACCGGCAATCCGGGCATGGCTACCGGCGGGTCAGGGGATGTATTGGCCGGCATTATCGTTTCTCTGCTGGGCCAGGGTCTTCCCGCCGGTGAAGCTGCCGCCATGGGCGTATACCTGCACGGCGCCGCCGGTGACAGGGCTGCACAGCAGCGCCCCGGCGGCCCCGCTTCCCTCCTGGCAGGAGATATCATCGCGCAGCTTTAAACTCAAAAAACACCCCCGGCCATTGAAATCCATCCGGGGGTGTTCGTGCGTCCACTTCTTTTATCCCAGCCGCCTGAACCGGCCCATAACCTCCACCGTTTCCAGCACATTGACGAAGGATTTGGGGTCCGTCTCCAGAATGGCCTTGCGCAGCTCGGCCAGCTCGTAGCGGGTGGTAACGGTCATCAGCATACAATTGCCCTCGTGGCTGTAGCCGCCCTCCGCATTCACCACAGTAACGCCGTGGGGCAAAAGCTTCAGCCGCGCCAGCATCTCTTCCCGCTTCTTGGTGACGATAAAGCAGGTGACCTTCACATGGCGGATATGGATCATATCCACCACCTTGCTTTTAACGAAGGTACACAGCATGGTGCACAGGGCCAGATCCCAGCTTTTGAAATAGCCCAGGGTCAGTATAACCATACCGTCCATAATGAACAGCACGGTTCCGATAGGAATGTCGCGTTTGCGGGTAATGATGGAGCCCAGAATATCGAAGCCGCCTGTAGAGCCTCCGGCCCGCAGGGAAAAGCCGATCCCCCCGGCAATAATTACGCCGCCGGCGATAGCTGCCAGAATCGGATCGCTGACCACCTTAACACTGGGCAGCACACTAAGAAACCATGTGGTGGAGGCGACTGACAGGATGCTGAGGAAGATATACCGTTTGCCAACAGCAACCAAGCCCCAAATAAGAATTGGCAAATTCATGCCAAAGTAGAACAGCGAAATATATTTCGGATTGCTTAAGTACCCGATCACTGAAGCAAGACCTGCGACGCCGCCGGAGAGCAGCTGGTGCGGAATCAGAAACAGCTTCAGCCCGACGGAGACCAGCAGAGCGGAAACAATAATCATCACCACATCACGTGCCTGCTTCATAAGTCCCTCCATGGAAACTGGGGTGGCCAGATTACGAATGTACATGATAGAATCCCCTTTTTTCTTTTCCTCATGATGACGCATGAAGGAAACCCGAAGACACTCGGTTGAAAGTATTAGAAAATAATTTTATCATGGTGATTATATTTTTTATCGGATGCAGTGACTATGATTTCCCTCACACTTTATGTGAGGTTATGAATGAGCTTTTTTATCTTGGCCGCCAAGCCCGAAAGAAAATTAAAATAGACGAAATGTTGTGAAAACAAAGAGCCGGGACACAGCCTGGCACGCAAAAAAACCGCCTTCGTACAGAAGACGGTTCTTTGTCATTGTTGGGCACCTGCGCAGGAGCTGTGTTTCAGGTTAGCGCCGCCGGAATTCCCGGAATTCGTAGGAGAAAAGGTTGTCCCTGTCGGTTACTCCCGGAACAGCCGCAACCTGCTTCCACTGCCCCTCGTCCACCTCCGGAAAAAAGGCATCCGCCTGAAACTCCCCGTTAATCCGGGTGAGCAAAAGCCTGTCCGCCCGGGGCAGAAACAAGCCATATATCTCAGCACCGCCGATAATAAATACTTCCCCGTCCCCGGCCAGCCGGAGTGCTTCCTCGGGTGAGGAGGCCCACAGCACACCGTTTGCTTCCACAGGAGCCGGATGGCGGCTCATTACAATATTAGTCCGCTCCGGTAGGGGCCGTCCGATGGACTTCCAGGTTTTGCGGCCCATCAGCACCGCATGTCCGGTAGTGATCCTCCGGAAACGGTCCAGATCAGCAGGCAAACGCCAGGGCAGCCGGCCCTGCAGACCAATTCCCCGGTTTTGATCCGTGGCTGCGATTAGTGTAATCATGCCTGCTCGAAGAAGGGGTCCAGCCATGGCTCGGCTTTGACCACCTCTTCCCGGAGCTTCTCCGCCAGCTGGGCAATCTCCCACTGTGCGCCGCGGCCCGGGCGGCGTTTGCTGTAGAAGGTCAACAAGGCACGCAGGTTGGCGGTCATGGTGATGTTGGTGGACGCTGCGTTAGGCAGCACAAACCGCGCATCCTCCCGTGGCACTCCCAATTGGGCCAGCTTGTCGTAGGCGGCTTGCAGGTTTTCCATCAGCTCCGCAAAATATTCCGCAGCTTCCGGCACATCGGCAACTTTTGGAGGCACTACATAGTGGAAGCCGCCCTTCTTTTTGTCGGAGGCATCCGAGACGTATCGCTGGGACTGGACGGAAAAGCTGAAGCCTGCCCGGTGGCGGGTTAATTGGGCCAGCAGCACCCTGGAAACCCCTTCAAGAGCAAAGGTGAAATTGATATGCTCCATGGTGGAGGTATGGCCGGAGCCGACAATATGGCGGAACAAACGGTCAGCATCGCTGCCTCCTTGCCCGTCCGTAGCAGTTTGCTCTTGGTATTTTTCATATTGTACGCCTTCGAACAAATCGCTGGGCTCCGTGGGGCTATAGCAGGTTCTGATAGCGGTAAAGGCAATTTTTCTGGCTTCCGGCGTATAGGTCAGCAGCTCCACGTTCATTTTTATTTCATTTCCCATGATGGCGGTTCCCCCTTATGAATGTTTGTCCTGTATCAAATAAATTTCAGACGGATATCGAGAATTTCCGAACGGCTTCCCAGCCGGATGGGCGGCCCCCACAGTCCGAAGCCGGACGATACGATCACATGCATGGCGCCTTTTTTCAAATAACCCCAATCCAGCTCGAACAATCTCCTTGTCACCAGATGTGCCGGCGCCATCTGCCCTCTATGGGTATGGCCGGAGAGCATCAGATCTACCCCCGCCTCTGCGGCGGTTTGAAGAGCGTACGGCTGATGGTCCAGAAGAATCACCGGGCGTTCCGGATCCGCCTCCGACAGCAGCTGCCCCACACTGAGGCGGCCTCCCGCTTCAATCTGCTCCGCCGCCCTGTCCTTACGACCGGCAATGTAGAAGCTGCTCTCCACATCCACCACCTGATCCGTCAGCACCTTGATGCCGATGTCCTTCATCCGCCGGATATATTCGCCAATATGGCCGCCATAATACTCATGGTTGCCGAGGGAGGCATACACCCCAAGCGGCGCCTGGAGAAGCTTCATGGACCGGGCCATATTCTCCCTTATAAAAGGCTCCAGGCTGTCGTCCAGCACATCCCCGGCCAGAAGAATCACGTCAGGCTTCAGCTTGTCCATGGTGTTAGCAAGCCGGACCAGATGGGAATTGCCCACTATAGCACCCAGGTGGATATCCGACGCCGCGGCAATCCGCAGCTCCTTGCGTCCGTCCCCGCAGGCCTTGGGCACCTCCAGCTCATAATGCCGGACAACAGGCCTCCAGGCGTTGCGTGTGCCCGCAAGCATTACTCCTGCAAGAAGGGCAGCAGTGGTCCAGCCTGTGGAGAGCAATGCCGTGCTTCTCCCTATACCCGAAAGACGCAGCAGACCATAAGCAAGATCCGCCAAGGGCACCAGGATCAGCATATAGAACAGAATAGCCAGGCCGTAAGAACCGATGATTTTCAGCCATTTGCCCAAGGCATAAGGCAGCGCCTTCCGCAGCAGCATAGCGGCGATATAGGACAAGGCCAAGATACCGTACCCTAACCAAAACCACAGAACAGGTATACCCGGTATAGCTTCGCGCCAAAAAACCGCCCCGTTCCAGCCCAAATACAGATTGAGCGCCGCAAAAATGGCCAATGACAATACAGCTGATAGAATCATGCCAGGTTTCATATGATCGGACTCCTATTCCTTTTCCGTTAATCCGTATTGTCTCATATCCGGCAAGTTATTTTCAATCGGTTGAGGGGCATATCCCCTCCGGCAGCAGTTCCCTTGTTTATTTGCCCGGCGGGAGCCGCAAGCTAAGCCTGTTTCCCATCATAAGCCCATAAGGAGGATAACCGATGGCTAAGAAAACCCTGAAGCAAAAAATGCAGGCCATGGCTGACGAATCATCCAACGCCCAAGGCACCAAGGATTCCAAGCTGACGCAGAATGAGGCCAAATTCCACGTGCCCAACCGTCCTTCTATCTGATCCTATCCGCAAAATCCGATTTCAGCAAGAAGCTCCGGGACAACAAAACGTCCGGAGCTTTTTTATTTCACAGCAGTTCCTTTTTAGGCTTGTTCAAAAATTTCACTCAGAGACAGCTCCCACCCGGGAAACAG
>JAEWAA010000321.1 GCA_023391955.1 Bacillota bacterium
CATATGGAGAGCCCCAGTCCCGTGCCCCCATACTCATAAGGGGAATGGGCTTGCTCGAAGGGCTGGAACACCGTCTCCCATTGGGAGGGTGCAATCCCCACGCCGGTGTCCTCCACCAGGATCACCACCCGGTCCTCCTTTGCTTCCGCCGAAATGGTAATGGAGCCCTCCTGGGTGAACTTGGCCGCATTGCCCACCAGGTTGTGAATCACCTGCTTCAGCCGGTTTTCATCTGCGTACACAGGCGGCAGTCCCGCCGGAATGGCATTGACCAAGCGGATTTTCTTGCCGGCGATAACGTTGCGGAACAGATCGAACACCACAGAGACAGTAACGCGGACATCTACTGCGGAGGGATGGATGGTCAGCTCATTGCGTTTGATCTTCTCCATGTCGAGAATATCATGCACCAGAGAGGACAGCCTTCTGGAGGTATCCCGGATTAGAGACAGACTCTGCCGGTGACTGGCATTCAGCTCCTCCCCGGTTTCCAGCATATTTTGGGAGAGGTTGATGATGCCGTGAAGCGGAGTTTGAAACTCATGAGAGGTCTGGAGCAAAAATTCATCCTTCTGCCTGTCCGTCTGCCGAAGCTTGGCCGCCATATCCTCTATGGTATTGTAGGCCTCCGAGAAGCGGTAGGACATAATGAAGGAGGACAAAAAGCAAAAGCTTAAAATCGCGTAATAACCAAATTTAAAATCAAGCACCAGGCTGCTCAGATACAGAGCAAAGTCGATCAGCCCGACGAAATAGCAGAGCAGGGCCAATATAAACAGCCCCAGGCTTTTCTTCGTAAATTCCCCGTATCTGCCCTTCCGGTACGCATGGAGCAGCACACCCAGAATGATCAGGTATGCCCCCAGCTGAACGGTGCTGGCCAGGAAGTTAAGGTCGGAATACCATTGGAACGGGGCCACCAGGACAAATGCGATGTACACCCACATGATGGAGGAGAGGATGCCGGTAAACCGCCGGGAGATCAGACCCTTGCACATGTGCTTGATGAACATGACCATGGTGATGAAGGAAAAATATAAGGAAACCGCCTGGATTTTATAATACAGCTCGGTGGGGAGATGGAAGTGCTCTACAATCATCCGGTCGCCGTTGCTGGCGAAGGACCATGCGATTACAATGCAGCTCAGGCCAAAATAGAGCAGCCCCTTCTCTTCCCGGCGGATGATGAATATGCCCAGCTGATAACAGCCCAGCATCAACAGGGACACAATCAAGGTTAAATTGAGAATGCTGCTGTTGGTATTGGAGGTTTGGATCCCCTGTGCGCTTCCGAAATAAATCGGGTAGGGGATTCCCCCTTGGCTATTCTCGTAGTTGGCAGCATAAATAAGAATTTCCGCCGTATCCCCCTGAACCGGGAAATACACATTATACGGTTTATTCTGGTACGTGTATTCGCTTTGGGAAAGGGACGGAGCACCGCTGCCCCCCACCTTTTGCCCGTTCACATAGATTTCGCTGGCCATCCGGATGTTGGAGACTCTCAGTCCGTAAACAAGAGAAGAAGGCGTTACCTTAATCTGGAGACGGTACGTTGCCGCACCCTTGAAACGGAAGCTGCCGTCTGCTGCCACCTGTCTCCAGAACCCCGGCACCTGCATCAATTCCGGGGCCGTCCCTTGCTCTTTCCCCGGCTCCAGCAGCTGATTCCAATAAAATTGCCACATCCCGTCCAACGGAACCACCTGATTGGCATGAAAATCCAACACCGTTAAATCCAGCATCCCGTTTTGGGCAGGGCCCGGAGCGGTTCCCTTGTTTTCAGTAGCCTCCAATAAGCTGAATAATAAAAGAAAACATCCCAGGCTGACTGCAATCAGCGCCACCAGCATCTTTTTCATCAGATAATCTACTCCGTTTCATACCCTTGGGAAGACGCAGGACTCCGCCTTTTTTTCTTATTATAACAGGTTATTGCAGCAGAGCCGGATGATAAAAAACACAGTCCAAAGCATCTAAAAAGACGCCGGAGGCCGGCGCCCTTATTCCTTGCCGTATACAGTCACGATAAATTCCAGCGGTGTCCGAAGCTCACTTTTTTCCATAAGCTTCTCCAGCATAGCAGGCTCCGTACGCCAGTAGTAGGGCGTCATCATCACCAGATCCCGGATGGCGGACGGCTCAGTCAGAACGAGCTCACTGCGAATACGCTGCTTCTCAAGGACGGCAAAAGACGGATAAGGATGCTCCGCTTCGTCGTTCAGATAGGGCTGCGGGTAAAGCAATTCCTTCAGTCCGTAGAGATGATGCTTCCCGGGAATAACCGTCACCAGTCTTCCAACGCTGCGCAGCACCCTGCTGAATTCACTATCGCTATGAGGCGCAAAAATCTGGAATACAGCATCTACCGATTCCGTGCGGACCGGCAGCTTTTTGGAGCTGGCGACGGCATAATGGATGCCTGTGCCGTTTCCTGCAGCCATGGCGATGGCGTCCTTGGAAATATCTGTCCCGTACAGCCTGGCGTCAACTCCGGACTGGCGAAGCCGGGTGTCCATACATTCCAGATAATAACCTTCACCGCAGCCCGCATCGAGAACAGTGAGCTTGTCCGCCTGTCTGCCGGTTGGCTCCTCCGCCAAGTGGAGCGCCTGAAGGGATAGTGCATCGGCCAATGCATGGAAGTGGCCCGCCGCCAGGACATTACGCCGTGCCGCCACCATCTGTTTATTGTCTCCCGGGTCCTTGCTTTTGCGCTGGTTAACCAACAGCAAGTTGAGATAACCCTTGGCCGACAGGTCGTAGGTATGCCGGTTCAAGCAGCGGTAGCTCCTCCCCTGTTGTTCAAGGCCCTCGCCGCACACCGGACAAGCCCATATATGAGATCCGCTCATTGCTTGTTCCCCCTTTGCCGCTTCAGCTCTCTTTTGACCTCGTACATGAATTGATCCGCCTTCTCTTGATGCAAAATATCCAACCAACCTTTCCCTTGTCCTTGCTTCAGTCCGCGTGACGAATGCCGCACTTTCCATTATGATCTATATAATATGGTTTTATTTTCCCATAAGGAGGGCATCCCCGTGGACTTCATTCAATTGACCTGCCCGAATTGCAATGGAAAAATCGAAAATAAAGAAGGCAAAACCTTCAAGTGTCCCTTCTGTGAAACAGAGCTGCTGCTCAAGGAAAACCATGTGTATCATGTGGATCAGACCATTAATCATTATTATGGCACACAGCCACAGCCACAGCCCAAGGTCCGGTCCGGGACCGGGATAAACGCGAAAGCCCTGCTTTGGGCCGCGCTATTGATAGCAGGAGTTTTCGGCGCTTATGTGTTCTGGAATACAGGAGCTTCCCGTCCGGAAACCCGTGCTGTCGCAGCTGTGCGGGAGATGCCGGAGAGCCCCGTGCTGATTTCATTCTTGCAGCAAGTGTTCAATAAGGGCGCAGCTGCCCCCACCCCGGAGGAGCTTGCCCGTATACGCTATCTGACCGTGGACAGGGATGAGGAGAAGCAGTGGCGCTTCGCCTACAGTCTCTCCGACCCCTTCACGGATCCGCAAGCGGAAATCTCCACCTATATCACCCGGGACAAAATGCAGAATACCCAGCGGATTGAACAAAAGGACTTCGAGGCCTTCAGCGGGCTGACCGCCCTGGACCTGCTGGGAACCTATGAAATTTCCCAATCGGATCAGATCAGCTTCGCCCATATGAAGGAGCTGAAAAGCTACGGAGGCGCCTTTAACGAATCCTTCCGCAAATTTGCCGGTTTTTTCGGGGACAAATCCAGGATTGTGGAGCTTACCACCCAGATCCGCAGCAATCAGGAGCTGGCTATGCTGCTGGAATTCCCCAATCTGTCCAGCCTGGCCATTACGTATGTGGATGAGTCCGTAACAGACTTTCATCTGTTGAACCAGCTGCCCTTGAAATCCCTGTCCCTTACCTTCGTCGACCGTCTGGATTGGCTGTCGTCCTTGACGGGGCTGGAGTCTTTGGCGATCCACTACAGTGATTCGGCGGATTTTAAGGCGCTGTATGCCTTAACCCGGCTGAAGGAGCTGCATCTGGAGGCCGTACCGAACCTGAAGACAGTAGACTTTGTCCAGAATATGCCTGTGCTGCAGGTGCTGGACCTGAATAACACCAAGCTGGCCACCCTGGCGCCTCTGACAGGCAAGGCCTCTCTGACGAAGCTGCAGCTGATTTCCATGTCCCAGCTAGGCTCTGTCGGTTTTGTGAACAGTTTGCCTTCCTTACGGGAATTTGTCCTGTCCAGCCACTATGGGGATGAGGTGTCCCTGGCCCTGCCCAATGCCAAACATGTGGAGGTGCCGGGAGCGTTTATCCGCGGTCTGGAGGCCCCCTCCGCCACCGCTTTAACCGTCCATGGGAGCAGCAGGGAATTCAACGTATCTGATCTGGCCAAATTCCCCCAGCTGGAGCAGCTCACCCTCCGGAGCATAAGCGGAATCGCCAATGTCCGCGCTTTGGATCAGCTGCCGCGGCTGCAGAAGCTGTCTGTCTACGAGACCAGCTTAAACAAGGAAACCGATGCCTTATTCAGCCTGCAGCATGTAAAAAGTATCGCCTGTACGGAATGCACCCTGACGATTGAAGCCGGGGGCGCCGCGGCGGACGGGCCGCTTCAGGAGCTGGCTCTGAACGAGACATCCTTCCGAATGAACAATAATTCGGTCTCCGAGGCAGACAAGGTGCTGCCTTATTTCGCCGCATTGTCGTCCCTCCGTTCCTTCACCCTGCGGGACAGCTCCCTCCAGTCCCTGCAGTTTATGGAGAAATGGCAGGCTATAGAGGAGCTTCGTCTGGAGAATAATGCTATCGTCAATATTGAACCCTTAACCCGGCTGCCCAAGCTGCAAAGGGTGTTTCTTACCGGGAATCCTGTGCAGAATCAATCGGTGCTGGGGCAGGGAGTGAAGGTATATTAACCATTTGCACGATATCGATTATAGCATACGGGCAGGTCGGCTGTGGACCTGTCTATTTGCCATCCGCTGCCGTAAAAGCCGGCGTCAATCTCTTATATATCATTTGCAATTAGAGGCGGGTAGAGTCCATAATAAGATTGTTTAGGGATTAAACAATGTCATCTCCAAGGAAGCAGACCCGGAGGAAACGGAGGCCCCGCTTTGAAAATCCAGTACCAGCACCGGAAGCAGAAGTTTCATTCCTTCATCTCCACCAATAATACGTATCCCCTCCATCTTCACAAGCATGTGGAGCTGGCACTGGTGTTATCCGGGGCCATCAATGTGACAGTCAACAAAACGGAATGCACCCTGTCGGAGGGAGATATCGCACTCATCTTTCCCAATCAGCCCCACTGCTACCGGACAGCAGAGGCCAGCAAAATCCTGCTGTTCTTCATCGATGCGGATTATCCCGGGGACTACGCCGCCGACCTGGCCGGTTTTGTGCCGGGGCATCCGGTGGTCAGGCAGGAGCAGCTGGAGGAATCGGTTTATGCCAACGTCCACACGCTGTATAAGCTCTACGATGTCCAAGGAGATGCCCGCATGCAGAAGGCATATATCTCCATCATCCTCGGGCAGCTGCTGCCGCTTATGTCCCTGCAGCGGGTGGAAACCGTTCAGGACCTCAACCTTATCCAGACGATTCTTGCGTATGTGGACATTCACTTTATGGAGCCGCTGACCCTGGAGCAGGTGGCCAAGGAGCTGGGCATCAGCAAATTTCTGCTCTCCCGGATTTTCTCGGAGCAGCTCCATATCTCCTTCCGGGATTATCTCAACAGCCGCCGGTCCGCTCTCGCCCAGATTATGCTGCAGTCCACCAGCCAGCCTGTGACGGACATTGCCTTTGATTCCGGCTTTAACAGCCTGCGTTCCTTTTACCGGGCCTTCCGCAAGGAGTACGGCATTACCCCCAATGAATTCCGCAGCCATGCCCAAGGCACACTGCGCCAATAAAAATCCGCCCTGCAGAAGCAAGGCGGCGCATGAATACGCTATTCATTTCCCATTGGCATTTTTACTTTTGATAAAATCCAAGATCAGACGGGTTGTCTCCGCCTGCTGCTCCTCCCGGGAAACCGTGGCTGTGCCGTCCCCTTTTTGCGGACCGTAATTGCCGAATTGGGCATGGTTGCCGCCGTTGATCACATGGACGTTCTCCGTGTAGTTGATTTTGGACTTATTGACCACATCGTCGTTAGAGCCATAGACGGTCAAGGCATCAGCAGGCGTAATCCCGCCGTACACATAAGCCCCCAGCAGAATCAGCCCCTTCACCTGGTCCTGATGCTTGGAGGCATAGCTGCTTGCCATGGCTCCCCCCAAGGAATGGCCGCCCATATACCAGTTCTGGATACCGGGCAGCTTGTCATACACCTGATCCGCCGCACCGGAGCGGAAAAACGCCAAGTTAAAGGGCATTTTGACCAGCACGCAGGTGATGCCGTTCTGCCGCAGCTGTTCCAACAGCGGAAGATATGCGATGGACTCCACCTTGCCGCCGGGATAGAATATCAGCGCCGTATCACTGGGAACCGAAGGGGAAAGAATCGTCAGATTCCCTTCCTTCTTGATGGTTGATTCATTGGCCATCACCGCGGTAGCCACTCCGTCTGCACGGTAATAATCGGAGACGTACACCGCAAACGCAGCTCCTGCCGCCAGGAGCAGGGAAATTAACGAAATGAACGTAATCTTTACCCATTTTCGCACAAAAACAGACTCCTTCCTGATGCCTGCAGGGCAGCCCGTTATCCTTATGGCCCTGCGGCATCTATTATTATAAACACCGCATCGGCCGGTAATCAAAAAAGGAGAGCCGCTGCCCTTGCAAGATGTCTGCATTGACAGAAGGAGTCTGCTCAAGTAAATTAGTTTTATAAAATACAATTTTATAAAACTAAACCATACTGGAAAGAGTCCGGTATCCGAAAGGAATGTGGGATATGAATACGGTAAGTATTATTCTTGTGGCTATGGTTGCCCTTCTGCATGTGTACATACTGGTGCTGGAGATGTTCCTGTGGACCGGCGCCAGCGCCCGCCGGACCTTCGGCACCACCGAAACCTTCGCCCGGGAGACCCGATCGCTGGCCGCCAATCAGGGGCTGTACAACGGATTTCTCGCCGCCGGGCTGATCTGGGGGCTGCTGCACCCGGACCGCAGCTTCGCCTTCCAGCTCCAGCTGTTTTTCCTGCTATGCGTGGCGGTTGCAGCGGTTTACGGCGGCTTAACGGCCAACAGATCCATTCTGCTGAAGCAAGGTGCCCCCGCGCTGCTGGCATTGGCTGCACTCTTAACCGCTCATTTCCTGTAGGTCGCAGCTGTTAATCCGACGTCCAGATGTCCAGCGCCAGGGTGCGGACCATCACATCCGGGTGGTTCCGGCAGTCCCTCAGCCGGCCGGCGCTGGCCGCATTCCATTCCAGCGCTTCACCTGCCGCCTTAAGCGCCGGGAGACCGATCGCCAGCGCCATGGGCTCTCCGTGTTGATCCAGTGCTTCTACAACGGCCAACAATGTCTCCGGCTGCCAATAGCCCTTGCTGTTATGGAGACTATGCTCCACTTGCTTATAGCCCCCGGTAAACAGATACGGCTGCTTGCCAAGACACTGGGCCACTTGGGTCAATCCGCCAACAGCCGCCTCCGCCTTGCTCCAGTCCACCGCTGCAATATGCAGGTTAATGACCGATTGCTGCAGGGTTTCGTGAGGGGCAAGACAAACGATCATCCCCTGGTACAAAGGAATCAAGGCAAGCCTTACATGTAAGGGCAAGGCGGTCAGCTCCCTGGTCAGGCTTGCCAGCCGCTGCCGGTGGGGCAGATCATGCTCCCGGGAGGCGTTCCACTGCTCCTGTATGGGTGCTTCCGCCAGATACCGGATAACCTCCATGACCCGGCTATTCACCTTGCCATCCCGCGCAGCTTCAACCAGTGTAAACATGGCTGGCCCCCATCGGGAGCTGTCATCCAGATTCACGAGCGCCTTGGCTGCCTCCTCCGCAATCGCGTCCTCATGGCCTTCCATCCATTGGGCCAAAGCATGGAAAGCCCCATAACCCACAGCCAATTCCGCATGAGCGGTTGCCTTCAGGAAATAAGTCAAATAACGGTCTCTGTACGGAGCGGGAAGCTCCTGCGGACGCTGCTTCAGCAGGCTGATGGCAATATCAGGCTCCGGGGAAGCTGCAAGGGCATCCAGCATCGTCCAGCTTCGTTCATCCTCCAGGAGCTGCCTGACCGCATATCCGGTGGCTATCAACACATCCTTATGGACATTTGGCTTCCCGAACTCCTCCTGCAGCAAGTCCATGCTGGCGGGCAGCCGGTACAGGCCCAGAAGACGGATGGCCTCCTTGCGCACGGTAATCTTCAGCTTCTCCCGGCGGAGGAGGTTTTCCAGCGGCTCTGCCAGAAGCTGCGGGTTTACCCTGTGGGCGCAGCGGGGAACGGCATACATGGCGATCCGGGCCCGGTCTCCGTCCAGATGCTCCAGCAGAAGGGGCAGCGCCCGCTCCGGCTCCTCCGTCAAGGACAATGCATACAGCGCCGCCTCCGCCACAAAGACCTCCTTATGGTCCACAAGCTTGACCAGCAGCTCAGGCCAAAGATCCGGCAGCAGTGCCATGCTCTGAACCGCACGGGCCCGCTCCTGTAACCCCCGCTTCTCATCCACGGCCACCCGCTCCAGCAAGGCACGGAAGGCCAACTGCTGGCGGGGCAGCCAACGGTGAAAGCCATTGGCTGCCGGAAGCAGATAGATGGTTTTGCCGGATAAGAACTTGCCCTTCACCGCCGCGCCGGACAAATAAGGGTCCAGCCATTCCTGGCGCCTCCGGTGCAGATGCTCGAACACTTCCCTCACCGTAATAAAGGATTTGTCCCGGTCCAGCAATTCGGCTACCCGCTCGTCGCGTGTACGGGGCGCTGCCAGCCAATAACGGGCAGCTTGGGCAGCGGTGGAAGCGGATTTCGCCTTGGTGGTTTCCCTCAGCATGTCCTGCAGCTTAACCAGGGGATATGCCCGTTTGCCCAACCAATCTGCCATTTGCAGCACCAGATTGTGATTCTCCCGTTTGGCCGCTTGGACCAGGAAGGGGTGAAGCGTATCGAACAGCTGCTCCTCCAGTCCATGGGGCAAGGACATCCGGGAGAGCCAGGGCATCGTAAGGTGGCCGCTTTGTTTGACCAGCTTGGTTAACGTTCGGAGCGCAAATTGAAAAATCGCCCCCTGCGGGTCCGGAGCATGCAGACCCATCAGGCCAAACGCCATTTCCTCCGCCCTGGCCCTCGTGGCATCGGAGCTATCCCGCGCTTCCGCCACACTGTCCACCAGCAGGTCAAGCTCCGGAATATGCTCCTCCCGGAACAGAGAGGCAGGACAACGGGCCAGCTCGGCAAACACTGTCTGCCGGACCAGGTCCTGATCGTTCTTGATCCGCTTCAGGAATACCAGCGTCCTGTCCATTCCTTGCCTGGACAAAGCCGTGCTCCTTACCAATTGGGCCAAGGCCAACCCGCGCTCCTCCGCATTGGAGGCGGCTGCCTCTTGCTCCAGTGTTTCCCTTGCATGGCTGATCAGCCGGCGGGCGGTAATCCGGGTGGTTAACACCGGATAGTCCTTGACCTGCCGGAGGCCCAGCATCCGGCTTGATTCCTTATCCCGCAGGTCATGGGGCAGCTCGTCCAGCAGCTTCTCCGGGAAAACCCGGGCTGCACGCGACTCCTCTCCATACGCCGCCTCAAAAATACCGGCCCGTTTGGAGGGTGCCAAAGCATGAAGCATTTTCGCCAGATGCTGAGGCTGTTCAGGCAATAAGGCTGCGATGGATTTCCATTGCTCCAGGGTAAAATAACGCCTTTTTGTCAAAACACTATGGGGAACACCATGTTTCAGCAGATCGCCCCGGGCCTCGACCCGGGTTAACAGCGTATGGACGGCATCCGCATGGGTGGGGATCAGGAAGCCCAGATGCCGCCGGAGCACGGGATGCAGGATATCCTCGGGCCCCTCCTGCAAGGCGCATTCCAGCACCACCTCCGGCTTCAGCCGGCAAAGCATCTCCATGGCCGACGAGAACCGCCACCACACATTGCCCTTTTCCCGGGAGGACGCAGCCGCCAGACTGGTCCGAAACAATACCGCCACCTCGTCCGGATGGCGCTTCGCCAGACTGTGCCAATTAACGATGGCATAATCCAGCTCCGCCAGCCACCGGCTCACCGTTCCCTTGCTGCAAGCGGGCAGCAGGATGGCCGCTTCCTTGGCGCCCCAACGGGTATTCACATGAGGCAGCAGGCGTTCCGCCAGCTCCTGCCGGCTGCCCAAGGACAGATTATGCAGGAAGTGGCGCCGGCTTTCCCGGGACAGCTGCTCCAGAATCCCCTCTATCTCCTCGCCGGAAGCGGCATGTGCCAACAGTCCCGCCGCCCGTCTACGGACACCGGCCGCCCGGTGGCGTATGGCCTCCAGTATTACCGCAGCGTTGGCCGTAGCCTCCGCCCCGGTTAAGGCCAGATGGCCCTCATATGCGCCATCCTCCAGCAGCTCCGACAGCAGCCGGGAATACGCCGCAGCGTCTGTGCTCTCACGGCCCAGTTGGGCCACGTGCTTCATGCGGGCGGAGTATCCCAGCCCGTCCAGCTCCTCCAACAGCTTCTTTTTATCCGGATGATTCTTATTGATCATGGCAATATCCTCCGTTCGGGATATGGGTTAGTTGACTCCGGGGAAAAACGCACCACCAAGACGGACCCAGGGTACGCTATTCGATGAAAAAACGGAGTTTTTTGAGCGAGACGGACCGTGGTTCCGTTATTTTACAAAAACAGCCTGGTTCGAGTGATTATTCTGAGTAATAACGCCCCCTGTGTCCGGTAAAAGCCAAAAGCGTCACAAATAGGTGATTTAACGGATCTACAGTCCGGAACAGAAGCCGGTATTGTGTTTTCTTAAGAAATTCTTTGGCTTTGTCCACCTTTTTGTTTATGAACTGTTCCTTATAATGGTCTTGTAAAACATCATGGCTCCTCCTAACAGCGAAAGGAACAATACATGCATTCCTCAACCCTCATGATTGCATCTCACCTTATCAAGTGGTTTGGTTTCCTGACAAGCATATATGGCGTATATTTCGTTGTCGTGGCCCTGTGGGGGGAATGGCGCAAAAAAGCAAACCCGCAAAAAGGCGCCGTGCCGCCGGAAACCCGGTTCGCCTTGTTAATCGCAGCCCGCAACGAAGCGGATGTGATCGGGAATTTGATTGCCAGCCTGCAGCGGCAGAGCTACCCTGCGGAGCTGTTCGACATTTATGTCGCCCCCAATAATTGTACGGACCATACACGGGAGATTGCTGCAGCCTGCGGCGCACATATTTTTGACCCGGTTGGGGAAATCCGCTCCAAGGGGGATGTGCTGGCCCAATTTGTCAGAATATGTATGACTTCAAACCAATACGACGCCATCTGTGTTTTCGATGCCGACAACATCGTCCATCCGGACTTTCTCCTGCATATGAACCGGGCCAGACAGTCCGGCGCCCAGGTTGCCCAAGGCTTCAAAAACAGTAAAAATCCCGGCGACAATGCCGTGTCCGCCAGCTTCTCCATCTATTTCTGGATCATTGACCGGTTTTATAATGCCAGCCGGGAGGCTCTGGGCCTGTCCAGCTTCGTCACCGGCACCGGATTTATGATGACCCTTCCCTTCCTGGAGAAAATGGGGGGCTGGAACACCCGGACGATTACGGAGGACTATGAGTTCAGTGCGCAGTGTGTGCTTGCGGGCGAACGGGTGCATTATGTAGGCGATGCCATTGTATACGATGAGCAGCCTCTTACCTTTACCCAATCCTGGAAGCAGCGAAGACGGTGGAGCACGGGCAATTTTGACAGCTCCAGATATTACCTTAAGGATTTGTGCAAAGAAGCGGTCCGCCGCCGCAGCATCCTTTGCCTTGATTTGGCCATGACTTATTTGAGCCCGGTTATCTTTGTGCTGTCGATTCTTGGACTGGCGGGGCAAACCCTCCTGGGGAAACACAGCCTTGTCCGCTTCCCCTTCCCGGGTCAGCCGATGCTGTGGGGGCTGGCGCTTTGCCTCCTGCTCGCAGCCCTGTTCACCTATAAGCAGAACAGACGGACCCTTCGCGGCTTCTGCAAGGCCGCCGGTTCCTTCCTGTTTCTGCTGGCCAGCTGGATACTTATCAACCTCATCACCCTCCTGAGCAAACAGCGGAAATGGGAGATGATCCCTCATACCCGGTCTATTTCGCTGGAGGGGATGTAGG
>JAEWAA010000328.1 GCA_023391955.1 Bacillota bacterium
TGGGGTCCAGGCGGAAAAATATCAGCGCCCGGTTAAGCAGCCCGTCCAGAGAGAGCAGATCCAGGAGAATGCCGCCCAGAATAACCCACGACATAAAATGGGGCAGGTACACCATGGTCTGGATGGAACGCTTTAGCTTCATGGCCCGGACCTCGTTCAGCAGCAAGGCGAAGGTAACCGGCACCGTAAGGCCGAAGAAGATTTTGAGTACGGAGATAGACAGGGTGTTCCAGATGACCTGTACGGAATCCTTCATGGTGAAGATTAACTTAAAGTTGTCCAACCCCACCCATTCCGAGCCCTGGATACCCAGCCAGGGTTTGAAGTTCTGAAAGGCCATTACAATGCCGGGCATGGGCGCGTAGCTGAAGATCAGCGCTGTCAGAACAGCGGGGAGCAGCATCAGGTGCAATCTCCAGTTTTTATAACGACGCATAATAATTTTCCTTTTTAAAACGCTTCCAACCCCGTATAATGGTGCAGTATCGGTTTTCCTCATTCCGGCTCCTCCTTGTGGATTCCTCTGTAGTTCCCATTGTAAGGCGGGCCGGGAAACGGTGTATAGAACAAGGTTTTAAGATCGGTGTCACTATCTTAAGACTCGGAGCGCCATGGTAGAAGCCAATGCGGGAGGGAAGCGGGATGCGGAGAAACCGGCCTATATTTGTCAAAATGAACGTGGTGATGCTGATGCTGCTGGTGCCTGTGGTGATTCTGTTCGCTTATTTTAACAGGACCAGCCTGAAGGTGATCGACGACCAGATTACGGCGCAGAATACCGGCCAGCTCCAATTTCTGAAGCAGCAGATTGAAGCCAATGCGGAGCGGCTGTCCCTGTCCTCCAGTGTCTTGATCCGGGATTCGTCGGTGCTGGAGCTGCAGACCAGCATGCTCCGGGGCGACTATTACGCCATGATCAATACAGAACGGCAGGTGAAGGAGAAGCTGTATATGCAGAGCTTTTCCAGCAGCTGGTCCAACCATCTGTCCATCTATTGGCCCACAGTCGGGCACCGGGTGTCCACCAACCCGGGGGACAGCTACGATCAGGCGCTTTTGGACCGCTCCGAAAACGGCAAATGGGCCTTCCGCTTGAATAACCCCCTGGAGGAGCCCTATTATCAGCTGTTTATCTGGGATCCCTATTTTTCCAAAAGTAACCCCCAAACGGCAAGCGCCGTGTACGAGGTCCGCTTCGGGCTGGACAATATCCGCAGGATGCTGCAGCAGTACCAGTCGGAGGCGGCAGGACAGTCCTTTTTGCTGACCAAAGGAGGAGCAGCCATTGCCGGAACAGCCGCCGGAGACGTGCGGTTCGGCGAGATGGGGAAGGAGCTGATGCAGGAGCAGCTGGGGGAGAGCGGCCACCGGAATATGGAGGAGGACAACCGGAAGGCCTATCTGAGCTATGTGCAGCTGCCCACTCTTGACGCCTATTTGTTCCACTACGTGCCCCTGAACGTGATTCATGCCCCGATTATTCAGGCCCGGAATCTGTTTTATCTCAGTCTGGCCTTTTTGATTCTTCTGGCCTTCGCCGTAGCCTATCTCTTGTATCTGCATGTGCAAAAGCCCATCTCCGCCATTGTGAAGGGGCTGAAGCAGTATGAAGGGGGTAATTATTCCTTCCGCATCCGCAAGAAATTCCATAACGAATTCGACTACATGATGCTGCGGTTCAACGATCTGGGCACCCAGATCCAGCATTTGATCCATCACGTGTACGAGGAGCAGAACCGGTCCCGGCTGGCAACGCTCAAGCAGCTGCAATCTCAGATTAATCCCCATTTCCTGTATAACAGCCTGTCCTTTATCGCCGCCTGCGCCAAAGGGGGGGAGACGGATACCATCAAGCGGATGGCCTACCATCTGGCGGATTATTACCGCTATACCACCCGTGTGGAGAATCAGCTGCCCCCTCTCCGGGAGGAGCTGGAGCTGGTGAGCCATTACCTGAATATCTATGCCCTGCGGCTGGAGCGGCTGGATTACCGCATCGAGGTTCCCCCGGAGATGCTGGCGGAGCCGATCATGAGATTGATCCTCCAGCCGGTGGTAGAGAATGCCATTGAACACGGAATCGAACCCAAACCAGGCCGGGGAACGGTCCGGATTGCCGGCTTCCGGAAGGAGGGCTGGAACCTGCTGGTTGTAGAGGACAGTGGAACGGGTCTGGAGGAGCAGGCGCTGCGGGAGCTGGTGCAAAGCCTGGAGCGGCCCATGGATGCGGAAACGGGCTGCGGCCTGTGGAATGTGCATCAGCGGCTGCGCTCGCGGTTTGGTGCGGGTGCAGGCATAAGCTTGGACAAGTCGGAGGAGCTGGGTGGTTTGCGTATTATCCTGCGTTGGAAACAAGAGGAGGAGGGTCATGATGATAACATTGCTGCTGGTGGATGACGAGCCGGTGATTCTGAAAAGTCTGGTGAACAATGACTGGGCAGGTGCAGGCGTCGGCAGCGTGCATCAGGCGGAAAACGGGCTTGCCGCCCTGGAGGTGCTGAAACGGACAGAGGTGGATATCGTGGTGACGGATATCCGGATGCCGGGTATGGACGGGCTGGAGCTGTGCCGCTGCATCCGCGAGCAGTACCCCTTGATCAAATGCATCCTCCTCTCCGGCTACGGGGAATTCGAATATGCCCGGCAGGCTATCCAATACGGGATCTCCAGCTATTTGCTGAAGCCGGTGAAGGATGAGGATCTGCTGGCCCAGGTGGGGGAGCTTGTGGAAGCTATCCGTCTTGAAGAAGAGGAGAAGGGCTCTCTGGAGAAAACCAGGCGGACCCTGCGCACCCATTTGCCCATGCTCCGCGCCGGGCTTTTGAAGGAGCTGCTGGCCGGAACGGCGCTGCCTGCCCGGGAGCCGGCTGCGCGGATGGAGGAATACGGCTTGTCCTTCCGGCCGGAGGTGCCCTGCTTCATGGTGCTGGCCCGGCTGGAGGGGGTGTTCCGGCAATCCGGAGACCGGGATTTGGCCTTGTATGAGTACGCGGTCCAGAATATTGCCGGCGAACTGCTGGAGTCACGCTGCGGGGTATGGTCCTGCAAGGATGCTAACGATTATTTGGTTTTTGTGCTGCAGCCTAAGGAAGGGGCGGAGGATGCGGTTGGAGCTGCGTCCATGGCCGAAAGCGCTGCGCTGGAGCTTCAGGAGAAGGTGTCGGACTTCCTGAAGGGCCAGGTTTCGGTATGGGTCAGCGGAGGCTTCCGGCTGCCGGAGGAGCTTGCGGATTCGTACCGGGCGGGCTTGAATGAGTTCCGCAAGGTGCCCCGCAGCGGGCAGGGCCGTCTCCTGCGGAGCGGGGAGCAGCGCAGCCAGTCCAAATCCCTGCAAACCCTGCACAGCCCGCCGGGCTTCCAGCAGCTTCTGGAGGCGGGGCGTTATGACGATGCCCGGCACAAGCTGGACCAGGTGTTCGCCGAGATGGAGGAGCGGATGCTGGACTCGGAGGAGCATTTGATGGAGATTGTATATACGCTGGCCAATGCCTTCCTGTATTTGGCCCATCTTCAGGGGAAGACGCTGCTGGAGATGTCCGGCTGGGAGGCGGGGCTGACGGCGGACCCCGGGCTGTTCAGGCATCCCGGGCGGGTGCGGGAATGGGCGCTGGATGCCCTGGGGAACATGGAGGCGGCCAGCTTCCGGGATCTCAAGGACGGCAAGGGCCAGCTGATCGCCCGTATTCACCGGTTTATCGAGGCCCAAATTGCCGGGGATGTTTCCCTGCAGACCATTGCCGATCATGTGGGGCTGCACCCTGTTTATTTGTCCACCCTCTACAAGCAGGAGATGAAGGAGAATATCAGCGACTTTATCATCCGCTACCGGATGGAGAAGGCAGGGATGCTCCTGCGCACCACCGACATCAAAATTTATGAGCTGGCCAGCCGTCTCGGCTTTCAGAATCCCCCTTACTTCAGCAAGCTGTTCAAGCAGCATTACGGGGTGACACCTCAGGAATTCCGGGACCGGCTGGGCCTGTAGCCGACTATGGTGACCTTAACAAATTGACAGGCGATCTTAAAACTTTCTCTCTTACCGGGTTGTAAGCGCTGTAATAAGATAAGAATTGCAAACGGATTACAGTCCGAAAGGGAGGTTCGAAAACAGATGAACAAAAAATTCGCATGTATGGCGCTTGCTGCGGCAATCGCCCTCTCCACGGCAGCGGGATGTGCGGACAGCAAGGATAACGCCAGCGGTACGGCGGAGCCGGCAGGTTCACCGGCAGCTACAGCCGCAGCCAAGAATGAAACGGCGGAGGCCATCCGGAACGGCACGTACAAGTTTGATCCACCGGTGACCATTACCACGGTCAAAGCTACGGACTCCACCATCAAGTTCAAAAACGGGGAGACCATGGAGAACAATGTCCATACCAAGTGGGCGCATGACCAGTTGGGCATCGACATCAAGCATCTGTGGCAGGTGCCGGGCGACCAGTTCAATACCAAGCTGCGGCTGATGCTTACCGCCAATGAATCCCTGCCGGATGTGATTACCACCCAGGACATGACCCTGCTGGATGAGCTGATCCAATCGGGCAAATACCGGGACATCACCGCCGATTTTGAAGCGTATGCCTCTCCCAAGGTGAAGGAAATCTACAATTCCAACCCCCTCAACTGGAGCCAGGTGACTTATGGCAGCAAGAAGATGGCCCTGCCCAACTTTGCCAATGCCGGCAACGACAACTCCGTGCTGTGGGTCCGCCAGGACTGGCTGGATAAGCTGGGGATGAGCGCACCCAAAACCTTTGCGGAGCTGGAAACCCTGATGCAGACCATTCTGGACAAAAAGCCGGGCGGCAACGACAATGTGATTCCCCTGGGGGTCAGCTTTGGCTCCGGCGGCTCCTATCCCAATCCCTTCACCAGCTGGCTGGGGGAAAGCTCCTGGGTATTCGGCGCCTTCGGCACTGTCCCGTACCAATGGAATGTGCAGAACGACAAGTTGGTCCACGGCTCCACTGTTCCTGAGATGAAGGGCGGTCTGACCAAGCTGAAGGAATGGTACAACAAGGGCTTCATTTCCAAGGAAGCGGGGTTGCATGACGAGAACAAGCTGGCGGAGCTTATCGCCCAAGGCCGGGTCGGCATTGTGGCCGCTCCGTACTGGATGGGCACCTGGCCTGTACCCGACCTGCAGAAGAATGTGGCCGGTGCGACGATGAAGCCGTATCCGCTGCCCACCCAGAACGGCAAGGTGGCGGCCCGGGATACCACCTATCTCCGTGGCGGCATGCTGGTCAAAAAGGATTTTAAACACGCGGATGCGCTCTTCCTGTATCTGAACCGGATTTTCGAAGCCGTCAATGCCAAGGAAGGCAGCGAGTTCGTCAACGGCTGGTATAAGGATTACGATTACACCCTCAAAGCCGACGGCACCCGGTCCGTGGAGGACAAGGATATTCCCGGCGGCAAGGTAGGCCCGGCCAAGTATTTGCTCATCGAGCCCAAGGATCCCTTCGTGGGGCTGAAGACCAACGCCCGGCTGAGCCGGGGAGAGGCGCCTGTTACGCCTTCGGAGAAACGGGCGGCCACCAGCAACAAGGATGTGATCAAAGCCTCGGAAATCGTGGACGATGGCTGGAAAGCGGGCATTTTTGTACCGCAGGCCTTCACCGGAGCCAACACCCCGGCCATGCAGGCGAAGGGCGGCATTCTCGCCAAGCTGGAGGGGGACACCTTCATTGGCATGATCTACGGCAAGAAGCCCATCGAGGAGTTCGACAACTTCGTCAAGGAATGGAAGAGCCTGGGCGGGGATGACATCACCAAGGAAGCCAACGAGTGGTACCAGAAGATGAAGAAATGATCGATGATAGAAGCATGTACCGCCAACGTTGGCTTTGAGACAGCGTGACGAAGTGAGAATAGTGCTGCCCCCAGTGGCTAACGGAACTCAGCGGCTCTTACAGGCGGTTTTGGAGTAACTTTGCATTTTAACGGAACTCAGCGAC
>JAEWAA010000420.1 GCA_023391955.1 Bacillota bacterium
GAGCCTACCCACTCCAGAGTCATGTTGTCCGCGTCGAATTGCCCGGAATTTTTGATATAATCCCAAATCCCGTAAATCACTGACCACAGCTCATCACGGATGCGTTCGTTCTGGTCCACAATATCCAGCTCGCCGCCCCACTCGATCCACCAGTAAGCGCAGCCGTTGTCGCCGCTCCGGATGACCCGGCGCAGCGGGATATTAGTTTGGGTAATATCCTTGGCAAATGTGGGCGGCACATACTTCACCGGCTTGCCCGTATCCTTGGTATAGAAGAGGAGCGTGCTTCCCAGGGTGATGCTGTCGGAAACCTCCGGCGCCCAATCCTCGCCGTATTCACTTTGAGCCTCCCGGCCGATCCGGTATTTGGCTCCCGCCAGAAAACCCACCAGACCATCTCCGGAGCAGTCGAGGAACATGCTGCTTTCAAAACGGATCCGCCGTTCGGACCCCATCATCCAGCCGGTGACGGAACGGATCACCCGGTTGTCCGCATCTCCCTCCGCCTCCACCTCATGCACATCCGTATTCAAAAAGAGGCTGATATTCGGCTCCGCCCGCACGGTTTCCAGAATGGTCAAATCCCAAAAATACGGATTCCCCTCCGGATTGCGGTACTGATTCTCCGTAAACAGCTCTCCCATAATCCCTGTTTCCCGGGCATAACGGTTCGTGCCGTGAGCCGTGGCCCCGCATACCCACACTCTAACTTCACTGCTGGAATTGCCGCCCAACACCGGACGGTTGTTAATAAGCGCCACTGTCTGTCCCAGTCTGGCTGCCGCCACGGCTGCACATACTCCCGCCAAACCGCCGCCGACCACCGTAATATCTGAGCGGACCACTTCTTCCCTCATTGCAGGATCACCCCGTAATAAGTATAGTATTTATCCTCCATTTCATTGTAAATCAGGAGTTACCCTTTTAACATGCACATTCTTTATTTGGACCATATCCTTTATTTCACTCCTGCCATACGGGCTTGCATAAAAAAAAGACCTGCCGTTCCCGACAAGCCTTGTGGAGCATCCGCAGCCGCAGCCGCTCCATCCGTTCGTTATATTTTGTCTCCCGTATCCCGTCTGGGGCCGCAGTAATAGATGCGGGGATAACGCAAGCCGCCAAGGAGCTCTATGCATACGCTTACCGCCACAAACGTTACCATTTGCCAATCCAGCTGCCGCAAGCCGCTCATACCGACGCCTCCCTTATCTTTATTACTACCCTATGTAAAAAGGAAGTCGTCCTATGTACCGGAATGTCCCAGCCGGACGGTCACAACAAGCTTAGTCCGCGAAGCGTTTATTCAAAGCCTGCTCCGCCCGGTAATCCCCCAGATTAAAGGACTGCCAGTCCTTTTTCTCCCGGAGCAGCTCCAGCTTACGGCGCAGGCGCTCCTCCATATCCGGGTACACAATGCCGTCCACCTTGGACAGTCTGGGCAGGGCATCGCTGGACAGGCCCAGCAGGTAGTCCGTGTCCAGCTTGCCGCTTTGCTCGTAGCGCTCCAGATTCAACCGGGCAATGACCGTTTCCATCCCGATGTAATTCAACAGCACATAAGCGCCCAGCCCCAGCACAATGTAGGAACGGATCAGGGGAAAGCGGGGCAGCCTTACCCGAATAGCGGCCAGCACCAGCAGAAGCGCCAGGAAAATCATAAAAGCATGCACCAGAAAACGCAGCACCGTGTAGCCGTACGCCTCCTCGTACAAACCAAGCCGGCTGTAGGCGGAATACAGCATCACGCATGAGCAGCCCACCAAGAGATAGAGCATCCACCGGTTGAAGCGGGCAGCCCCTTTGGCGGGACCATCCGCGGCAGTCAGGCTGGCCAGCAGGAGGAAATAATTCAGCGCCGTGGCCGCTACCAGCTCGCCGAAGCCCTTGCGGGCATAATCCGCATAGGTGACCCCCTCCGGCAGCACACCCTCCCATGCTCCGAACAGATAGCTGAATTGAAGCGCCACAAACAGCACATACACCACATTAACCAAAGCCAGCACCGTTGCCACCGTGACAGGGCTAATCCCAAAATCCATGAGAGGACCGTCCCTGGTCTCCCTATCATCCCGGACTGCCGGCTCCGTTTCCTCTTCATCCCGGTCAGGCCGAATAAAGCCGTATACATATCCAAATAGCCCCAGCCCCATCAGAATCGTCCATAACAGCCTGATGCCGCTTTCGGTCAGGGATAATCCGGCGAACCAGCCGGGAATGCCGCCCAGCACCTGATGGAAAATACCGTCGGCAGATGCCAGCAGGGATACCACTACCGCCAACAGCGGGATAGCAATAGCCAGCCCAAGCAGCACCGCCTTCAGCGTTTCCCGGCGTTTCGCCTCCATCCTTCCGGCCACCGAAGCAAAAAGAAGCTCCAGCGCGGTTTTCCAATGACGCAGGTTCTGGGTGATTACATGATCAAGGGCAATCAGAATCAGGCCGGCCCGGCCCCAATCCGGACGTCTCCAGTCCAGGCAGTACGCCAGGTGAACCAGCGCCAGCCCGGGAACAGTCAACGCATTCAGCCCCCTGAACAGGTCCGAGTCAAACAGCAGGAAGGACAACGCCAGCAACCCCACCACAGCCCCGGGATAACGAGCGAATGCGGTAATGGGCCGCAGCTTGGCGCTTGCCCCCGCATACATAAACAGATAGAACAGCAGCACAAACAATGGAAACGAAATTCCGGGCTCATGCTCAAAAAACAGCCACTGATGCACCGCTCCCAGCATCACCGCCAGTAGCAGCAGTGCAAGCGGTTTGCCGTAGAGCCGGCTGGCGACAGCCTTCATGGAAATAACCTCCTAAATCTTTCTATCTCCCATCTTACCTGATAAAATAAGAAAATAAATAGAAAGCTAGGCACGGATTATTTCGTATTTTAGGAACAAGGACCATAAACTCCGGGAGGGTTTAATCCATGAAGCTGCATCCCCAATTCTTGAGGCTCCATGCCCATTACGGCGGCGCCGGCGCGAAAGCGGAAACCACTCTGGACGAAATCGCCCAGGTGCTGGACTGCACCCACCGTCACGCCCTGAATGTGGTTACGGCCATGGAGCGGCTGGGGTGGATCATCTGGTCTCCCAAACGGGGACGGGGCAGCCGCTCCGGTCTGGAATTTGCGGTCCCGACAGAGCAAATCGCCGTTGAAGCGGTGACAGCAGCATTAAGCGGCCGGGAGCTGGAGCAGGCGGTAAGGCAGATCCGTGCGTATGTGCAGACTCCCCAGCTGGAGCAGGCGCTTCAAAGCCGGCTGTTGGGTTTTTTCGGGCATCACCGGGAAAGCGGACCAGACAGCCAGGTGGACACTCTTCGCCTCCCCCTCCGTCAAAAGCTGCATACCGTTGACCCGCTGTATATGAATCTTACGGCGGAGTCCTTTGTGGCGAGCCATGTGTTCGACGGTTTGGTCCGCCGGAACGGGAGAAGCGGGGAGATCGAGCCCCTTGCCGCCCATGCCTGGGAAACGGACGGCAGCCGCACCCGCTGGGTTTTTTATCTGCGCAAAGGCATCCAGTTCCACAACGGGCAGCCCCTGACCTCCCGGGACGTGGTGTATTCCCTCCGGCGTCTGTCCGGCAGCGGGCGGCCGCTTCTGTACAGCTCTATTGTCAAAACCCTGCGCAGGATCGAAGCCCTGGGTCCCTTGGCAGTTGTTATGGAGCTGGCGGAGCCCAATGAGCTGTTCCTGCCGTTTCTGTGCACCAGCCGGGCCTCCATCCTGCCGGAGGAGCTGCATGGGGTAGAAGAGGAGGCCTTTGGGCTGAAGCCTGTGGGCACGGGGCCGTTCCGGGTAGCGGAGCTGAACGGGCGCCACTGCATTCTGGAGGCTTTTCCCGCCTACCATTTGGGCAGGGCCCAGCTGGACCGGGCGGAGATTATCCATGTCCCTTGGACCGGAGGCGACCCTGCCGGACCGGAGGTAGAGGGCTCCCCGTTCCACCTGATCCATAACCCGGGAGCGGAGGCGGAAACAGGCTGGAGCCGGATGCATTCCCATGCGTCCATCCGCAAGTTCGTCACTTGCAATACCGGGTCGGGCGGGCTGCTGCAGCAGCCGGCGTTAAGAGCGGCGGTTATGGAGAGCATCCGTGGCGGGGAGGAGGCTGCGGATGGAGCTGGTGGTGCCGGAGGCCTCGGGGAGGTGAAGGACACGGCTCTGCCGCTTCCGGCGGACAGACCGCTGTTGATTGCCACCATCCCCCAGTACCGAGAGGATGGGGAGCTTGTTGCCGCCCGTCTTCTGGGGCGGGGCATCGCCAGCCGGCTGCTGCTTCTGGAGCCGGAGGCGTTTAAGGGGGCGGCCAGGCTGGAGGCCGATCTGATTATCTTTTCGCTGATCCGGGACCAGGATGAGGAGCTGCGGCTGTTCGACCTTTACCATACGGTCAGTGAGCATATGGAGCCTCCCGTCAAAAGCAGGGTCCAAAGCCTGCTTTCCGGGGTGCGGCATAAGGCGGACCAAGGGGAGCGGGCCGGGTATTTCCGGCAGCTGGAGGAGCTTCTGGAGCAGGAGCGGCTGTTGCGGATTCTCTATGAAAAGCCCCTGGAAACCGCCTATCTTCCCTCTGTCCGCGGGTTGTCCTTCAACAGCCAGGGCTGGATTGATCTGCGGCAAATCTGGTTCCCGCCGGAGGCTCCGTGTCCATAGGCGGACAAAGAGGGTAAAGATATGGAGGGGTTCATTTAGTCCCACACACCATGTACAAACAAGGAGGCATTATGATGAAGCATCAACAATCTGTTATCACCGCGATTGTCCTGTCCGCAGGTTTTGCCATATTGGCCGGCTGCAATGACGGCGGCACGGCGGCTCCGTCCACGGCTCCGTCCGGCGCTGCTGCCCCGGCAGCATCTGTCCCGGCAGCATCGGCGCCGGCTACCGCTTCGCCGGGTACTTCTGCCGCCGCTTCTGCTAAACCGGCTACTGCCGCACCCACCGCCTCTCCTGCGGCAGACAAAAAGCAGCTCCTCCACGAGCTACTGGAGCTGGCCAAACAAGGCAAAGCGCCAGGGGTGGAATTCGCCGCGCATACCGGCCTGATCGAGGATGTGGAGAAGGCTTGGGGCGAGCCGGACAAGAAGGAATCCGCCGGTCAGGGCATTTACTCCACCTACAGCAAGAAGAATGCCGTGTTCGGCTTCAATAAAGGCAGCAAAATATTCGATGTACGCTCCAGCGCCACGAATCTGCAGGAGCTGAAGCTGGCCGACATTGAAGCGGCCCTGGGCAAGTCGGAGGATATCCGCAAAAACGGTGACGATACCATTTATGTCTACCCCGCCGGGAAGGACTTCGAGCTAAAGTTCATTATTCCGGCAGCCACCGGAAAGGTGAGCCACATCTCGGTGTTCTCACCCCAGGACTCGAAGAATAATATGGCAGGCTGATGGCGGGGAAACTGGGATTGCCGGGTTGGCGGAGTGGCCAGTGGTAGGCCTGAGAGGTTGGTTGGCCGGTTAGGCTGGATTGAGCCTCTAGGCCGAGGGACCGGATAAGCCGGGGTTCGCTAACGGAACTAGGAGGCGCTTAGAGGACGAAAACGGCTGCCGTGGCGCTCTAACGGAACCAGGTGACGCTTAGCCGGGGTAACGGGGGCGAATCGGGTGCAAAATGTGGGCTAAGAGGCGCTGAGTTCCGTTACAAATCAAAATGATCCCTTTTCAGCCGCTAAGCGCTTCTGAGTTCCGTTACAAATCAAATTGGCTACTTTCCCCCCGCTAAGCGCTTCTGAGTTCCGTTAGCGGTTCGGCGTATCTGGGGATACTCGACCAGACTGCTGCTGCCGGACCCAACTTGCCCAGTCCGTGCCCCACTCCCCCACTCTTACTCCCGGAACAGCTCGTCCAGAATTCTTTGCGGATGCTGAAGAAAGGCCCGGGTCAGGGTGTAATGCTCCGTCTCCTCATATGGCGTCAGGACAGGCCCGTCCTCCCCCAGCACCAGAATATACGCTCCCGGATAACCCAGCAGGATCGGCGAGTGGGTGGCGATAATAAACTGGGAGCCGTCCTCCACCAGGTCCCGCATCCGGGCCATCATGGCCAGTTGGCGCATGGGCGACAGAGCCGCCTCGGGCTCGTCCAGCAGGTAAATGCCCTTGCCCCGGAAGCGGTTCATCAAAAGCGACATGAAGCTTTCCCCGTGGGACTGGCGGTGGAGGGAACCGCCGTAGCTCTCCCACAAGGCCAGACGGTCCACCTCGGATGCCACATTGTAGAAGCTTTCCGCCCGCAGGAAAAAACCGTCCTCCGCCCGATAGGGTCCTTTCCACAGGGTAAGAAAATCGCCCAGCGGCGAGTGGGTTTCATACGTGGAAAAATTGAAATTCTTGGAGCCGCCCTCCGGATTGAAGCCGTAGTTAACGGCGATCGCTTCCAGGAGTGTGGATTTTCCCGTGCCGTTTTCTCCCACCAGGAAGGTGACCCGGCTGCGGAAATCCAGCTTCTCCAGCGTCCGGACCACCGGCAGACAAAAGGGATAGCTTCCCCACTGATCCACCTGCTCCCGCTTCAGCACCGCACTGCGGATGAACAGATCGAATTGCGGCATGGCGTGTTGTTTCACATTCACCCTCCTCTTTTGGTATGCTTAGGGTGTGTCTCAAAACCCGCTTGAGGGCACCTTTTACCGCCTTTTCGCCCCAGGCTATCGTTACTTCCCCTTGACGTACCCCCGGTACGCCTGCGTAGAAGTGCCTTGCCTGGAACGAAAACTCGGCCAAATCTGCTCCCCTCGGAGTTTTCAGACACAAACTAGCTATGAATCCATTTTACCAGAGGGGGTGCTTGTTTTGAAAACGATTGGCATGGCAAACGGCGCGCTTCACGCCTCGGAGATTTCCCTGGGGTGTATGCGGATCACGGAATTGGATATAGCGGAAGCGGGGGCGCTGATTCAGACGGCGCTGGCGGAGGGAATCAATTTTTTTGATCATGCTGATATTTACGCAAAGGGCCAATCCGAGGAATTGTTCGCGGAGGCGGTTGCCCGGGAGGGGATTGGGCGGGACAAGCTGCTGCTGCAAACCAAATGCGGCATCCGTCCGGGGTTTTTCGACTTCTCCAAGGAGCATATTCTCGCATCTGTGGAAGGCAGCCTGAAGCGCCTGCGCACCGATTATATCGATGTGCTGCTGCTGCACCGGCCGGACACGCTGGTGGAGCCGGAGGAGGTGGCCGAGGCTTTTGATCAGCTGCACAAAAGCGGCAAGGTACGCCACTTCGGCGTCAGCAACCAGAACCCCATGCAGATCGAGCTTCTGGCCAAATACGTCAAGCAGCCCCTCATTGCCAACCAGCTGCAGCTGTCCATTACCAACACAGGCATGATCGACGCCGGAATCAACGTGAACATGAAGAT
>JAEWAA010000452.1 GCA_023391955.1 Bacillota bacterium
TTTTCCAAAAACCGAGGACGGCCGCGGTCCATAACCTGCTGTCCTTCGGCATTCTGAACAAACACTACACCCTGCTGGAGAACGGGAGTGTGAAGATTTGGCC
Source organism: Bacillota bacterium (assembly GCA_023391955.1). GTDB lineage: Bacteria > Bacillota > Bacilli > Paenibacillales > NBRC-103111 > Paenibacillus_AR. The sequence goes on from JAEWAA010000452.1 coordinate 104, forward strand.
GGATACCAAGGCCATGCGGGAGCGGGAGGTGGAGCCCTACACCACGGCATTGCGGCTCACGCAGATCCCCTACCTCAGCCAGGACAAGCTCAGCGTGGCTCAGGAGCAGATCAATGCCAAAACCGAGGACAACAAAACCATCGCCGTAGCGGATCCCACCACGGCCCTGATTTCCCAGATGCAAGCGGAACGGGGCAATGAGCTAGGCGAGATCATCACCAACGCCACCTATATGTACATTCTGGGCCAGCTGGATGACGCGGGCTTTGACCGGGAACGGGAGCGTTGGAAGGAGGCTGGCGGGGCCCAGGTAATTCGGGAGCTGAACGAAAGCTATAAGGAGTCGGAACGGCGCAAGCAATAGAAGCGGGCGCCGGGCTTGCAGGCCTCTGTGGAGAACTTCCGCAGAGGCTTTTTGGCGTTGGGGGGACGGGAGTGGCGGTGAGGGCTGCGGGTTTCCCGGATTGGGACGGATGATCATCCGATTCGACTGTAACGGAACTGAGCGCTTCTTAGCAGCGGAAAATACCCTGGTTCCGGCTGTAACGGAACTCAAAGGCCGTTACAGCGGGAATGCGGCTGCCCGGAGCTCTTTTTGTGCCGCTAAGGGTCTCCTGGTTCCGTTACACTGCCAAAACCGCAATTTTCCGGTCGTAAGAGCCGGAGAGTTCCGTTAGCGCTGGATCGAGGCATAATCCGCCGGTCATTCCTGAAAAGCCCGGTGCAACGGGCTTTTGCAGCCGATAATCATCCAACTTCATGTGAAATGATTATAGCCACGCCCATGGTTGGCGTCCATAATGATAACCGATCGGCCAAGCGTCTGCCCATTGCGGCAAGCGCCGACGGCGGTACATATACCACATAAAAAAGGGAGAGGAAACGCCACCCATGAAACGGAAGAAAACATGGAAACAGGCCGTTAGCGCCATGCTCACGGCAGCGCTGCTGCTGGGCTCCATTCCCCTGTCAGGGGGAACGGCCTATGCATCCCCGGTCGCCCCTGCGGGGAGCACGGTGCTGCTGCAGGAGGATTTTGAGGGGACTTATGCGGATAGCGCGGCATGGGAAGGAGGAGGTCAATCCCGTCCTTCGACTATCGCAGGTTTTACTGTTGTATCCACAGGAACAGCAGTTGCAGGGGAGAAAGTTGAACTGGCAGAAGCCACGGCTTCCGTATTGTCCTCCAAAGCCCTGAAGATTACGGAGACGAATTTTGTAAAAGGTGCGTCCACTACCACGGGGATCAAACGGACTTTGTCTCAGAATGCTTTCGAAGGAATTGTTACGATTGAGATGGATTTCGCTTTGTCCAATGTGTCCAAGAACGGAATTATTTTGCAGGTGCTGGACGCAGAAGGCAAAGTGGTGGTTGACGTTCAAAACAAGAATAATCCCGTAACCAACGTCACAGGCGCCTTTGCCTGCTTCTATACCAGTGACAGTAAGTTCGTTCCCATTGGCGGCGCCAATATTGTCAATGATACCGGTTATCACCTTAAGGCTGTGTTGGACCTGGGTGAACAGAAAGCCAATTATTACTTGACTAAGCTGGACAGGACGCCTGTAGGAGAACTGTTGGGACAGACCTTTAAAAAGATTCCGGCGGGCGGGATTGGAGCTATTACATCCTTTACCAAATCGGGAGAAAGCGGTCCTTCCTGGAGCATGGTGCTGGACAACATCCTGGTTTATCACAGCCTGCTCCCCAAAGCCCCTGAAGGTGTGAAAGCCACAGGCGGCAACAACAAGGTGGAGCTGGGGTGGAACTCGGTAACGGATGCCACCTATTATACGGTCAAACGCAGCCTTGTGAGCGGCACCGCGTATACCGTTATTGCGCCTCAGGTTGCCGCACCGCAAGGCGTGACAGAGGTCACATACACGGATGCTTCGGCCGTAAACGGCACCACCTACTATTACGTGGTCACTGCTACAGCGCCAACGGGGGAATCTGCACCGTCCGCGGAAGTGAGTGCTACTGCGGCGGCAGGTCCGATTTTGCCGGCAGCACCCCAGAATGTAAGTGCAGCAGCGGGGAACGGCCAGATTGACTTAAGCTGGGCGGCCGTGAACAGTGCTTTGTCGTACACGGTCAAACGCAGCAGCGACGCCCAAGGTACGTACACGGCTGTAGCAACCGCAATAACCGGTACCAGCTATAAGGACACCGGACTAACCAATAACCAAACCTATTATTATACGGTGACCGCCGTTAATACGGCAGGGGAAGGAACTCCGTCCCAGCCGCTGGCAGCGACTCCGGGTGATTTCCTGATCGGCGATAGCTTTGAAGGCAGCGCCTTGGGCGCACTTCCTGCCGGATACCGTCCCCCTTTGGGCAGTGGTGTCATCACCAGGTTTGATGCCAGCAATAACACAGCTGTGGTCTCCAATGCCTATCCGGCCAACAGCTACGGCAATATCTCCGGCACCATCGCCGGCAATGACAGCAACGTGCTGTGGATCAATGACGGAGCCGGACGGGGCGGCTTTAACCGGCCCTTCAACCCGGTAACTGCCGACAGCAACGGAGGCATTACTGCAACGCTGGAGTTTATGCAGCCTAAGAAAGTCGGCGATTCCTATATGCTGGAGCTGCTGGACAGCAACAACAAGATTGCCCTCTCTTTCAACATTAATTCTTCACCTGTCAATATCGAAATCAACAAGTGGTACAAGGTCACCTATGTGGCCGATGTGAAGGCGAACACGGCCGATCTCTACATCACTGCCAAGGATAATGATAAAGGCGAACTGGCGGCGTATTACGGGAATGTGGCATTTTCGACGCCGGTCACCGATATCGCCTCCTTAAACGTTCGTATGGCCGGCTCCTCCACCGGATCGGCTTATGTGGACAATATCCAGGTTTATGAGCAAAAAACAGCGGTTCCCCAAGCTTTGACCGGGGAAGGCTCCGACCGGAAGGCACGCCTCACCTGGAATGCTGCCAGCGGTGCGGAAAGCTATTCCGTCTTCCGCAGCGCTGAGGAAAACGGCGTATTCGCGAAAATTGCCGACGGTATTGAAACCAATGAATATACCGATAACAGCGGCTTGGAAAATAACACGCCTTACTATTACAAGGTAACGGCAGTCCGTTCAGGCCTCGAAAGCGGCTTTTCAAATATCGCCAAGATTAGTCCTACGGATAAGAAACCTCCTGCCAAGGAAGTGGAGGGGCTGCATGCATTGGTCAGAGATGGCCAACTGACCGTAGCCTGGAATAAAGCAGAGACGGCCGAGTTTTATACTATCGAACGGGCCACCAATCCCAACGGGCCGTTCCTGCCTCTTTTGCTAAACGGCAAAACCAGGATTTATGCTGAATCCTATTTGGATATGGGATTGCGTGAGGACACAGCGTATTACTACAAAGTGACACCGGGCAACCCCGGCGGCATGGGCCCAGGTAAGGTACTGGAGGCCGTTTCTCCTGCTCCCGCCCTGCAGTCTCCGGTTTTGCTTACGGCTGAAGCGGTAAACGGCGCAGTGGAGCTTCAATGGTCCTCTGTTCCTGGAGCTGACGCTTATCATGTGGCACGAAGCACGGTAAACGGCGGTCCCTATGAACGAATCAGCCCGGCAGCCGTTGCGGCAACCTCGTATACGGACAGCACAGCAGTAAACGGTGTGACCTATTATTATGTAGTGTCCGCGGTGAACGCCAAGCAGGAGAGCAGAAGCTCCAACCAGCGCAGCGTTTATGCTTATGCGGTTCCTGCAGGTGCCCCTGCAGCACCGGCCAATGTACGTGCCGAAGCCGCTACAGGCAAGGTAACGTTGGTATGGCAGGCTTCCTCTACTGCGGAAGCTTATCAGGTGGAGCGCAAAACAGCCAATGGCGCTTTTGAGACGGTGGGAACCGTAAGCGAGACAGGCTTTGAGGATGCCTCAGTTGCAAACGGCACCATCTATACGTACCGGGTAACCGCCCGGAATGCGGCCGGAGCAAGCGCTCCTTCGGCAGAGATCCAGGCATTGCCTGCCCAAGTGCTGAAGGTGAACGGCAAGGCAGCTGCCACTGATACGGATGTATTCCAAACCGTACAGGCTGCAGTCAATGCCGTGCCTGCCTCCAATACGGAGCGTGTCATCATCTCCATTGCTCCGGGTACGTACAAGGAAAAACTCGTTGTCACCAGCCCCTACATTACCTTGGTGGGAGCGGGCATGGATGTAACAACGATTACCTACGACGATTATGCCGGAACCACCGCGACCACCGGACAGCCCGGTCATACGGGCAACACTTTCCTGAGCCAGACGGTGGATGTAAAGGCGGATTATTTCCAAGCCTTTAATCTGACCATTGAAAACAGCTCTGCGCCCCGCTCCAAGGTGGCACAGGCAGTGGCCCTTTCGCTGAAAAGCGACATGGCTGTTCTGGAGGGTGTCCGTCTGAAGGGCTACCAGGATACACTGTATAACGGCTTGAACGGGCAAAATGCGGGCCGCCACTATATCGCCAACAGCATCATCGAAGGTGATGTGGACTTTATTTTCGGGGAAGCGCCAACTGTGGTGCTGGACAATATAACCATGCTTTTGGTCAGCACGGAAGGCGGCGGCGGACATATTACGGCCGGTGCCCAGAAGAATGTGGACGATATCGGCTATGTAATTATCAACTCCCGGGTGGAGGATCATGCTTCTGCCCAAGGGGCCTACGATCTGGGACGCCCCTGGAAGGATTACGCAGATGTCAGCTTTATCAATACCTTCATCAACTCTGAAAAAATGATTGCCGCCGGTTGGGTAACCGCATGTGCGGGAACCTGCAAAACCAGCGAGCTGTCCGAGTACAACAGCTATGGCCCTGGTGCAGCAGCATCAAGCCGTACTGCAGCTGTTATGGAAACGGCGGCGGAAGCGAACCGGACCATTCCGCAGTTGTTCGGTGGATGGGACCCGACAGTGGCTGTTGCCATGCCGGAGCTCAGCTACCACCCATCTCTGTCCTCCACGTATGCCCGGTTTGACGGTCATGCAGCCCGGCAGTCCGACGTTTATCTGATAGCAGACAGACAAGGGCAGGCTTTGGAGAGTGTGACTCTGAACGGATCGGAGCTGCCTGCCTCTGCCTATGCGATGCAAGGAGATATGGTTGTGCTGCGCCAGGAATATCTGGCCGGACTTCCGTCTGGCACGGCACGGTTTGTTTTCCATTTTGACAATGGGACTGTAGAGTTCCCTGTGCAAATTGCCGATACCTCGGTGGTGGAGCTGGGACGGCAGGTGCTTCCTGCCAATGATGGCTGGGCCGCACTAGGCACGGGCACCACTGGCGGCTCCGCTGCAAGCAGCGCCAATGTGTTCTACGTAAGCAAGCGCAGCGAGCTGATTAAAGCGGTCAGCGGCAACACACCCAAAATTGTGTATATCACCGGCACCATCGATATGAATGTGGACGACCAGGACCAGCCGGTAGGGTTGGAGTTCTACCAGGATCCTGCTTATGATCTGGAGTCGTATCTGGCAGCTTACGACCCGGCGGTATGGGGCAAAAACCTCCCCTCCGGCGAGCTGGAAAACGCCCGGTCCCGCTCTGCGAGCAATCAGGGAGCGCGGATTAAGATTACGGTTGGCTCCAACACCACCCTGGTGGGCCTTCCTGGCGCCAACGCCAAGATTTTGGGCGGGAATGTGAACCTGGATAAGGTAGACAACATCATCATCCGCAACATTGAGTTCGCCAACACCTTCGATTATTTCCCGCAATGGGATCCGACTGACGGTGAGTTCGGCAACTGGAACTCGGCGTATGACAGCATTTCTGTGAAGGGCTCCACACATGTATGGGTGGACCGCAACACCTTCAGCGATGTTGGCGGGCTGGATGATCCCCACCATACCTATTTTGGACGGAAATTCCAGCAGCATGACGGAGCGGTGGACGTAACCAACGCCTCCGATCTGGTTACCGTGTCGTATAACTACTTCCACGATCATGACAAGCTGAATCTGGTGGGCGGAAGTGACCAGAACACCGCCGATGACGGCAAGCTCCGGATTACGTTCCACCACAACTATTTCAAAAATGTGGGCCAACGTGCGCCGCGTGTACGGTTCGGCCAAGTCCATGTGTACAACAACTACTATGAAGGTTCGGCACAGGCGTCAACATACCCGTCGCTGTACTTCATGGGCGTAGGCTACAAATCGCAAATTATCGCCAACAATAACTATTTTGTGCGGGAAGCGGGCGCTCTTCCGCAATCTCTGATCCAGGTTTCACCTGGCGGGACCATGTTGTCCGATACCGGCTCCCTGTTGAACGGTGTGCCTGTCAAAATTGTGGAAGCCTACAATGCATCCAGCGCGGCACCGTTGAGTCCGTCTGCGTGGACGCCGACTCTGTTCAGAGGAATGGACGCCACAGCTGATGTGCCCAAGGCCGTACTGACCGAAGCCGGCTCGGAAGGCACCTTGAAGTGGGTGGAGCCGGAGACGCCTACGGATTCTACTGAAAACCCTGCTACAGGCGGAACCACCACACCTTCTGTACCACAATCGGATGTGGTGAAGCTGACACCTGCTTCTGTTCCGGCAACACTTGCCGACGGAAGGAAGGCGGAGAAGTTCACGCTGACGGATAGTGAAGTGGAAAAAGCACTGCAAGGACTCAAAACAGAGTCCGGCAAAATCCCCGTGCTTACGGTGGAAGCACAAAGCAAGGAGCCCGTGGCACAGGTGGAGCTGAGTGCAGCTGCTCTGGACACGGTTAAGGCGAAGGCTCCGGCTGCGCTGCTGGTAGTGGAAACGGCCTCCGGCAGCTACCGCCTCCCGGTTCAAGCTCTTGAGCTGGAGAATCTGGCAAAACGCTTGAATGCTGCCAAAACGGATCTTGTCCTGACACTTGAAGTTGGCCCGGCAAAGGCGGAAACGGCTGCCGCCATTGCCAAAGCAGCTGACGGAAAAACAGCAGACCTGCTGTCTGCTCCCGTTGAGTTCAAGCTAACGGCTGCCGCCAAAGGCTCAACCGAAGAAATTAAGGATTTTGGCACCCGTTATGTGGAACGGATTCTCCGGACAGAGAAGGCGGTTAACCCTGCTCTGGCAACTGCCATGAAATATGACCCGGTGAAAAATTCCCTGCAGTTTGTGCCTGCCCTGATTACCCGTGATGGCAGCGGCTTGCAGGCAGTCATCAAACATCCGTCCAACGGCATCTTTGTCCTGGTTCAGGCTGCGGAGAAGTCCTTCGCCGATCTGACCGGACATTGGGCAGCCAAGGATACGGAGCTTCTGGCGGCCAAGGGTATTATTGACGGCATCGCCGACAACCGGTTTGCACCGGAGGGTGTCCTGACCCGTGCGGAAATTGCCGCACTGCTGGCCCGGGCTGCCGGTTTGGAGGAAAAAGCGCTGTCTGCCGGTGCCCTAAACGATGTCCGGGCGGATGATTGGTACGCCGGTTATGTGCAGGCTGCCGTATCCGCCGGTTTAATCGACGGTTATGAGGACGGCACCTTCCGGGCGGGAGCTGCTGTTACCCGTGAGGAGCTGGCTGTGCTGCTTACCCGGGCGCTCAAGCTTGCCGGCCATCCCGCTGGGGGAACCGGCACTGCATCAGCTGCATTCACCGACAGCACCAGTGTAAGCGCATGGGCGAAGGACGCTGTCCGTGCTGCTCAAGCGGCGGGGCTGGTGAACGGACTGGAGGACGGAAGCTTCCGTCCGCAGGCCCAAGCATCCCGTGCGGAGGCTGCAGTCATGATCAAACGTTATCTGCTCAAGGCAGAATTTATGAACGAATAGAAAAACTAGCGGCAACGCACAAAAGCAGAGGTCCTCAGGGCCTCTGCCTTTGCATGTTTCGCTTATGGTAAAGAGTGCTGGCGCTTGAGTGGGGAGAGTAAATGCAAAAGTGCAGTTAATTTTGGCAATACCCGCCAAATTGAGGGGTCATAATGCAAAAGTGCAGTTATTTTAGCCCCAATAGCCTTTTAGGGAGGCTGAGGGGGGATTTAACTGCACTTTTGCATTATAGGGGCGGGGAGAGGGGCAGCGGTGGAAAATAACTGCAGTTTTGCAGGTAACCTCTTGGCCCCAACCCAAGTTACTAGTCAGACCTAAAACTCTCAATTCAGCCCTTCCAAGCCGGGAGTGACTTGACCAGCTCCTCGTCCGGTGTGACGAACAGGGTTTTCTGGTGGTCGTAAATAACGAAGCCGGGTTTGGCCCCGTTGGGCTTCCGGACATGGCGGATCAGGGTGTAATCCACCGGAACCAGGCTGGAGGCCTTGCCTTGGCTGTAATAGGCCGCCAACTGCGAGGCTTCATGCAGGGTAGCATCCCCGAAGCTGGAGCCCTTGATGACCACATGGGAGCCCGGCATATCCTTGGTATGCAGCCAGGTGTCGGAGGGATGAGCCAAGCGGTTGGTCAAATATTCATTTTGGGTATTGTTTTTCCCCACGTAAATGGGGATACCCTCACTGGATTGGAAGCAGGCGATAACCGGCTTATCGTTTTTCTTTTTCTTCCTTGTTTTTTTGCTCCGGTCCCGCAGATAACCTTGTTCAACCAGTTCCTCACGGATCTCCGCAACATCCTGCATGGCCGCATTGTCCAGCTGTTGGAGCAGGGAATCCAGGTATGTGATTTCCTGCCGCGCGCCTTCCATCTGTTCATCCACTACCGCCAGGCTGTTTTTCATTTTGGAGTAGCGTTTGTACAGGCGCTGGGCGTTCTCCGATGGAGACAAGAGAGGGTCCAGAGGAATCGTTAGCGTTGGCTGGTCCTCTTCATAATAGTTGACCACCTCGACAGATTTGTCGCCTTTTTTGACCAAATGCAGATGAGCGGTTACCAGCTCCCCCTGAATCCGGAAGCGGTCGGCGTTTTTGGCCTCCTCCAGCGTTTCAGCAAGCTTCTCCAGCTTCTTGATGTTCTTGTTCCGCTCATTCTGCAGGAATTTAAGCAAATCTGCCGTCCGCTGCTTAACTGTATCCCGCTCCGCCTTGTCGCCGTAGAACCATTCCAGCAGCTCACTGACAGAGCCTGCATGGCGCCGCTCCCCCTCCAGATGACTGAGGGCGATCACGGAGAAGAAAGAGCGTCCTTTGGCGTCCGTCACCATATTCAGGGAAAAGCGTTCTGACCGGATATCCTCCATCACTTGGCTGAAGGTTTCCCACAGCGCGTTGGCATTCCCCGTCTCGCCGCGAAGCACATAGCTGCGGTGGGCGATCTCCCGTGCCGCCAACGGCGAAATACCGCTGTAAGCGCCCACCAGCGCCTCTTCGGCTCCCCGGTTGGTCTGGCTGTCCGGTTCTGTACCGACAGCGGCCAGGAAGCTCTCCCGGTCCGTAAGAAGGGGATTGGCTTTCCCCTGGTCAGGAGGCGATACATAGGCTGCGCCGGGCATCACGATCCGGTAGCTGCTGATTGCCGGCGTAACATGATGGATACCGTCCAGAATAAGGCCCGTCTCCGGGTCCATCAGGATCAAATTGCTGTGCCGTCCCATCAGCTCTATTACCAGCAGCTTAACGCTGACATCACCCAGCTCGTCCAGTTGACGGGTACGGATGCGGATGATCCGCTCCATGCCCACTTGCTCAACCGCTTCGATGACGGCGCTCTCGCAATGTTTGCGCAGGAGCATGCAGAACATGGGAGCTTCAAACGGGTTCATAAAATTCTGCTCGGTAAAATGAACACGGGGATAGGTGGGGTTGGCGGAAAGCAGCAGCTTCCGGTTGGCCCCTTGGGCACGCATCTGGATGACAATATCGTGATCCGAGGGTTGGTGTATTTTGTTAATGCGTCCGCCCACACAGAGCTGAAGCTCCTGGACAAGGGCATGGACGACCAGACCGTCTAATGACATAATGACAACTCCTATCTGAACACTTTAAAAGGCAACGTTATTATATTGCCATATTCGGGGAAATAAAGTAAGCGACATAGACGATTATAGCTGATTTTTCGGGTGGGGGACAGCGGAGGGGCTCCGGGTTGGGCTTTCCGGAGGCAAGTTTGTGGGGAATAGAGGCTGTGGTCAAAGGAAGCGGGCGCTTGTCTATTTTTTACTGTGCTAATCCGCTGCTTGTCTGAATAAATTTAGGCTATAACGGGACAAACGGGGGATGTCCGTAGATTGGACTTAAGGAGGAGTTACAACCATGAGCGAAAAAACCTGGCATCAGTTGACGGCAGAGGAGGTGCTGCAGTCGCTGGATACCCATCCGGAAATGGGATTGCCTGCGGCCGAAGCTGCAAAGCGTCTGGAACAAAAAGGGCCGAATGAGCTGACAGAGGGAAAAACCGTCTCGCCCGTCACGCTGTTCCTGAATCAGTTTAAGGATTTTATGGTGCTGGTCCTGATGGGCGCCACTCTGATTTCGGGCATGCTCGGGGAGTATCTGGATGCCATCACCATTATTGCGATCATTATCATGAACGGTATTCTGGGCTTTATCCAGGAATTCCGGGCGGAGCGGTCCCTGCGGGCGCTGAAGGAGCTGTCGGCACCCCACGCCAAAGTCCTGCGGGGCGGGGCAATCGAGCAGATTCCTGCCAAGGAGCTGGTTCCCGGCGATATTATCCTGCTGGAGGCAGGGGACCGGGTGCCTGCCGATATCCGTTGGCTGACCGCCAACAACATCTATGTAGAGGAATCCGCCCTCACCGGGGAGTCGGTCCCCGTCCGCAAGGCTACCGAGGCGCTGGGCAATCCTGACGTACCCCTGGGGGACCAGCGCAATTTGGGCTTTATGGGCACCTTGATTACCATGGGGACCGCTACAGCTGCCGTCATCCGGACCGGCATGGATACGGAGATGGGCAAGATTGCCGGACTCATCGAGAGTACGGAGGAGATGGAAACGCCCCTGCAGCACCGTTTGGAGCAGCTGGGCAAAATCTTGATCATCGTAGCGCTGGCGCTGACCGTACTGGTGGTCATCGCAGGCATCCTGCACGGCCAGCCGGCTTATGCCATGTTCCTGGCCGGTGTATCGCTGGCAGTAGCGGCCATTCCCGAAGGCCTTCCCGCAATTGTGACCATCGCCTTGGCGTTGGGCGTACAACGAATGATCAAGCGCAAAGCCATCGTCCGCAAGCTGCCCTCCGTGGAAACCTTGGGCTGTGCTTCCGTCATTTGCTCCGACAAAACAGGCACTCTCACCCAGAACAAAATGACCGTCACCCATTTATGGCTGGGCGGCAAGCTGATGGAAGTCAGCGGCGAGGGATATACCCCCCGTGGCGAAATCCGCTGGGAGGGCAAACCAGCCGATGTGCGCAAGGATCAGATGCTCCGCCGGCTTCTGCAATCCGCCGCCTTATGCAATAACGCCAGACTGATTCAAGAAGCGGCCGCCCCGGCCAAAGGCAAAAAAGATAAGGGCAACGAGGAGGAGGGGGAGTGGCGCATTGCCGGCGATCCCACGGAAGGGGCGCTGGTGGTGCTGGCCTCCAAAGCAGGGCTGTCTCCCGCTTCTCTGGACGGTTTGTACCGCCGGGTGAAGGAATTCCCCTTTGATTCCGAGCGCAAGCGCATGTCGGTACTTCTGGAGCATCAAGGCGGTAGATTGCTGTTTGCCAAGGGCGCACCGGATATGCTGTTGGACAAGTGCTCCTATATTCTCTGGGAGGATAAGGTGATTCCGTTCACGGGAACGCTGCGTCAGAAGGTGATGGCGGCCAACGAGGGAATGGCCAAGTCGGCTCTGCGGGTGCTGGGGTTTGCCTATAAGGAAATAAAACCCTCCGAACGCTGCGAGGACAGCGATGCGGCGGAGCAAAACCTGGTATTTGTGGGCTTAAGCGGCATGATCGATCCCCCCCGCCGTGAGGTTAGAGAGGCTATCTCCACCTGCCGCAAGGCCGGCATTAAAACAATCATGATTACAGGCGATCATCAGACGACGGCTGAGGCCATTGCCCGGCAATTGGGCATGCTGCCCCAGAGCGGGCTGGTGCTAAACGGTACACAGCTGGCCGCCATGAGCGACGAGCAGCTGGAGAAGCGGGTGGAGGATATCTACGTGTACGCCCGTGTTTCCCCGGAGCATAAGCTGCGGATTGTCAAAGCGCTGCAGAAGAAAGGGCATGTAGTGGCCATGACCGGGGACGGAGTCAACGATGCGCCTGCCATCAAGGCTGCGGATATCGGGATCTCCATGGGAATAAACGGAACGGATGTATCCAAGGAGGCATCGGCGCTAATCTTAAGCGACGATAATTTCGCCACGATTGTAGCGGCAATTGAGGAAGGCCGGGGGATTTACGAGAACATCCGGAAGTTCATCCGTTATCTTCTTGCATCCAATGTAGGGGAAATTCTGACCATGTTCCTGGCCATGATGATGGGGCTGCCGCTGCCACTGGTGCCGATCCAGATCCTGTGGGTCAATCTGGTGACGGATGGGTTACCGGCTATGGCCCTGGGTGTGGACCAGGCCGAAAAGGATTTGATGCAGCATAAGCCGAGAGCAGCCAAGGAGAATATCTTCTCCCGCCGTTTGGGCTGGAAAATTATCAGCCGCGGGATCGTCATCGGCGTGTGTACCTTAGGCGCCTTCTGGATCACCCTGCAAACCGGCCCTGACGGGGATGCGGCCACCTTGATGAAAGCCCAGACCGTTGCCTTCGCCACCTTAGTGGCGGCTCAGCTGATCCATGTGTTTGATTGCCGCAGCTCCCGTTCCATTTTCCACCGGAACATCTTCCAGAATAAAGCGCTGGTCTTCGCGGTGCTCTCTTCTCTTGTTCTCATGCTGGCCGTTATGTATATTGATCCGCTGCAGCCCATTTTCAAAACCGTGGATCTGGGATTGAAGGAATGGATATTGGCTTTGGTCGCCGCAGGCATTCCCACCTTTTTCTTCGGAATCGGCAGCGTGGTCAGCGGAACGAAGAAAAAACGTCCGCCCCTTGTGCAAAGCGGAGCCGCCTCCGGCAAAAAAGCGGCATAAGTATAGTCGCTTGTGCAAGCAGCTTGTTTCAGTTCCTGTCCGGGCTAAGAAAGCCGGATAGGATGAAACGGGCTGTTTGTATTATTCCGGCTGCTGCACAGGAATGAAGGAGATGATGAATTTGCTGCCTTGGCTGCCGGTTTCCACCCGGATGGAGGCGTTATGCCTGGCGGCTATGCTGTAGCAGACGGCAAGTCCCAGTCCGGTGCCGCTGTCTTTGGTGGTATAAAAGGGAGTACCCAGCTTCTGAACCACCTCTTCCGACATACCGCAGCCTTCATCGGCGACGCTAAGGCTAACCGAATCCCCGTCCATGAAGGTTTCAATCCGCAGAGTGCCCCCTGCCTCCATGCTGTCCAGGCCGTTTAAGGCCATATTCAGGAGCATCTGGCGGATTTCTTTTTCGTCCAACCGAAGATCTGGGGTGGGTGTAAGCTCGGCTAACGCCTGCTTGCTGTTCATCACGGCTTCCGCCTGGATCAACGGGAAAATGGACTGGACAATGGCATTCAGGCTGCGCGGCTGCAAATCGGAGGATTTGTTTTTGGCCAGGGTAAGGAATTCGGTGATAATGCCGTTGGCCCGGTTGATTTCCTCCAGCATCATGTTCACAGACTCCTCCGTCAGCTCTTTCCGCTGCCGTTTGTATAACTGGAGGAAGCCGCTGACCGTGGTCATGGGGTTCCGGACCTCATGGGCGATGGCCGCCGCCATTTCGCCGATCAGGTGAAGCCGCTCCAGCCGGGCGGACTGGCTTTCCCAATGCTCCTTTTCCGTGATGTCCAGAATGACGATCAAGAGCTTGGGCACTCCCTCCAGCATCAAGGGCTGCTCGGAAAGCAAGCCGAACCGGACGGTGCCGGCTTTGGTCTGAAACTGGATTTTGGTGTTGCGGTGGAAGGGGGCATTCGCCCCTCCGGTGAACGTCGTCTCCTGCTCCAACAGCTTCATATCTAGATAAGGCCCGGACATTTCGTTCATATCCTCAAGTGAATAGCCGGAAAGCTCCCGCCACGCATCGTTCACATCCAGGAAGGTATCCTCCACGGAACGGATGGCCAGCATACACGGACTGGTGGAAAAGACGGTGTGAAACAGCAGATGGGATTCCCGGATTTCCTGATAAGCCCGGACCAGAGAGGCGGTCCGTTTTTCCACCGTCTGCTCCAGCTCCTGATTAGCCCGGTTCAGCTTTTCCTCGGCTGCCGCCAGCATCATATTGTTTCTCTCCAGCTCCAGCGTTTTCTGCCGCAAGCGTCTGTTGGCCCGTTCCAGCTCCTGCTGATAGTGATGGACCCTCACCAAGGCCCGGATTTTATAACGGAGAATATCCGGGTTGAAGGGCTTTTGTATATAATCGATGGCTCCGGTGGAATAGCTGTTGGTGATGCCCGTTTCGGACTGGCTGTGGGCGGTGACGAACAGAATGGGGATGTTGCGGAAGGATTTGCGGCTTTTGACGAAGCGGGCGGCCTCCAGTCCGTCCATACCCGGCATTTGGATATCCAGCAGGATCACGGCCACCTGGCTGACATCCGCATTCAGCATATAATCCAGCAGCGCTTCTCCCGAATTCAGGCAGGTCAGCTTGTAAGCGGGATCAGCCAATACCGCTTCCATTGCGAACAAATTTTCCTTCCTGTCGTCAACAATGATGATTTCTACTGCTTCACCGGAAAAGTCCGCTGCTTGTTGCATAGCGCTTATTCTCACCCCTTTCATTGATTTTGGTAGCGGTAGATTCTGTGCTGCAG
>JAEWAA010000605.1 GCA_023391955.1 Bacillota bacterium
TTTCGATACTTGGCGATTTGGCCCAGCCTGCGCTGCGGGACAACACTGCCCTGACCATGGCCGGATTTGCCGCCGCTTGGCAAGGGGGGAACCGTAACGGCGAACCAGGGGCACCGGATGTAAAAACGGCGGTATTTGCTTTAACCGCCCTAATCCAGTCGGCTTTTTTGAGGAAGGAGCTCAGCCGTGAGCTCTTCGGATACGATATGGAAAATAAAGAGGAGCGGGACCGTTTCATCGGCTGGATTGCGGACCGCTTATTCGGGAGTGATGTTCATGAATCATAAATTCGGACTGATTTCGTCATTGTCTGCGCTGGTTTGCACGTTATTGTTCCTGATAGGGCTCATAACCTTAAACGATGGTCTGAATTACTGGTCCTGCCTTGCGCTGAGCTGGGCATATATCGGTACGGCCTGTGCTCTCGCCCAGGAGGTACCGGCAGACCGGAAGGGGGTGGCAGGGGCAGGCATCGCCATTGCGGCCGTATATTCCCTGCTGACCAACCTGGTTTATTACACCCAACTGACCACCGTGGCACAGGATGCGGCTGGCCAGGAGGTCCTCCGGGTGTTCCGTTTCCAGCAGGGAAGCTGGATGTTTGGTTTGGATCTGCTGGGATACGGCCTGATGGCGCTATCCACATTTTTGATTGGCCTGTCCATGCTGCCCGCGGCTCCCGGGGATAAAGCGCTGAAGCGGATGCTGATGCTCCACGGCCTCTTTTTTCCCGTCTGTGTGGTAATGCCGGCGCTTGATGTTTTCCCGGAAGGCAGCGGCGGCAACGGAGGGATTTATGCTCTGATGGGATGGTGCGTCTATTTCGCGCCGGTGATGGCCTTGGCTGTTTGGCACTTTAGGCGGCGGGTACGGGAATTCGGGCGTTGAAGCGGACTCCCTTGCCCGGAGAGGTGGATAGCTCATAGCTGCCGTCCAGGGACAGCACCCGGCTTTTCAACTGCTCCAGACCTTGGCCGGAGGAGCCGACTTCCCGGACCGCGGGCTGCCGTTCCTCAAAACCTACACCGTCGTCGGAATAGTCCAATTCAATACAGCCTTCCCGGTATTGCAGCAGAAACCCGATTTCGGAGGCCCGGGAATATTTTTTGGCATTGTTCAAAAGCTCCTGGATCATCCGGAATAGATGCTGCTTGACCTCCAGCCCCTGCTCCTCGATCAACTGGATGCCCGTGAGGGAAAACTCGATTTTGAACTCGGCGTTTGCCCGCTCCACATGAAACAGCTTGTTTAACGCCTCCACCAGCCCGATGTCCCGGAGTATATAAGGGTGAAGCTCGAAGCAGCTTTGCCGCAAGCCCGCATTGATCATATCAATAAAATCGGCTGCGGCATCCAAGGAGCTTTGTCCCTCGGGGGATAGCATATGCTGGGAGTGGATGGTCTGCAGCCGGCGCTTCAGAAAGAACAGATCCTGCATGGTGCTGTCATGGATATCCATGGCAATGCGGACCCGTTCCTTTTCCTGAAGACTGAACATCAGCTTGCGGAACCACCGGATGTTCTCCGCGTCCTCCTCCTTGGGAACCAGGGAGGAGAGGGTTTGGATTTTATTGTCCAGCATGCGGATCAGCTGCACATTCTCCAGGGAAACTGCCAGATAGGTGAGAATCAAGTGCAGCCAATTGACCTCCTCCTGCCCCAGTATGGTGCCTGTGTTTTTTTCGGTCACAATCAGATAAGCGGTGAAGTCCTCCTGCCGTGTAATCTCAAAGCAGGTGTAGGGGCCGTTTTCCGGCAAATCCTCCTCGATCAGTTTTTCCGCCAGTTTTTCATCCACATTCCCCACTGCGATCATTTCCGTCTCCCTTTGGGAACGGAGCATAATGGCAGCTCCCCGCACCTCCAGTGTTTCGGCGATATCCTTCAGAATAATCTCCCGCATTTCCTGGAAGCTGGAGATGCTTCCCAGATTACGGGAAATCTTTTTTAACGCCATTTGCAGCCGGTACTTGCGCGGAAACAGGGTAGGCTCCAGCTTGGCCGTCAGATTTTCCAGGGAATACAGGATGAAGGAGGTACCAGTCAGCAGAATAAAAAACACCAAAGCCAGCTGTTCTCCGGTAGCCGTCTCGTCAAACAAAAGTTTGATCAGCCCCATAAACAAGAGGCTGGGAAGGAAGGCGATAGCCGTAGTGAAATACATGCGTCTGCTGATGAGATCAATATCGTAGAGCCTGCGTGTGGCCAGCAGATACACAAAGGATAGAGGGAATAAGAAGATAAACCAGCTCATCAAGAGAGAATTGACCAGTTCATAGCCCAACAGCACCCTAGGTGCAAAGGAAAGCAGAATGACCGGAGCCACGGAGCAGAACAACGCCCAAAAGACCGTTTTTACGATAAAGGCCAACGGGCTCTTTTCTTTACGGTGCTTAACATAGGACCGAATCAGAAGCGCCAGACAGCCGATCACGCCAAGTCCGCTGATGACCAATGTGGAAAGGGAGGAAAATAAATACAATTCCACCGTGTGCATAATTCTGAAGAAAGTCAAGGCATTGAGAACAACAGGAAGGGTAATGACATAAAGATACCCCCTTACCAAACCGTTCGGAAACCCGTAAGA
>JAEWAA010000619.1 GCA_023391955.1 Bacillota bacterium
GTCGCGTAGTCACACTTGTTCGTCGGCCAGTCGGCCCTGCCGCGTAGTCCCACTCGCTCGTCCGCCGCCCCATCCACTTGTCCGTTCCGCTCGTCCGCTCCCCCCACCACGTTACCACTTTTTACCCGATCAAATCCTCGGCCTCCGTCTCTTCTTGGCCGCTCTCCCAGATAGCCGCCCGGTTCCGGCCTCCATGTTTAGCCATGTACAGCGCCTGGTCCGCCCGCTGCAGCAGCTCCTCCCGGATGGAGCCTACCTCCTGGGGAGAGTGGATGGCTATACCGATGCTCAATGTTACGCAGCTGGAAACCGAGGAGCCGGCATGGAGCAGGGCCAGCCCGTTAATCGCATCCCGGATGCCGCCGGCAATGTCCATCGCCTTCAAGCTGTCCGCCTCAGGCACCACCACCGCAAACTCCTCGCCGCCGTACCGGCAGGCGATCCCTCCTGCTGCGGCAGCCTGAGCCTCCAGCATCAAGGCAATTCTTTTGAGACAATGGTCACCGGCCAGATGCCCGTATGTATCGTTGTACGCCTTGAAATAATCGATGTCCATCAACAGCACCGCCAGCGGAGCACCGGAATCCAGTGCACGGTCCCAGAACATCCGGTAATACAGATCCATTCCCCGCCGGTTATAGATGCCTGTCAGCCCGTCCGACACGGACAGCCGCTCCAGCTTCTGGTTCGCCTCCAGCAGCGCCTTCTCGGATTCCTTACGCAGGGAGATATCCCGGGCCACCGCCAGACAGACAAGCTGTCCCGACAACCGCAGCATCCTTCCCGATATTTCCACCAGAATGAAGCTGCCGTCCTTGCGGACCAGGCTCCACTCGAACATACGCTGCTCCCCTTTGAGAAGACAGCTGTTCTCCGTATCCCGCTCCAAAGCCAAAAACGCCGGATCATACATATCCTTGGGCGAAAGCGCCAGCAGCTCGTCCCGTTCATAACCCAGCGCTTGGGCGGCAGCCGTATTCGCATCCAGAATCCGCCTCGGCTGGCCGTCCTCTACTGTAAAGAGGTACACCAGATCATGGGCGCTGTAAAACAGCTGGCGGTATTTTTCCCCGTTATACTGGGCTTCTGCATACAATTCATTGACCCGGGCCAACTGGCTGTGCAGCAGATAACAAAGCCCAATAACGGGAAGGGAGACCACGATGTAATACGTCATCGACCGGAACAGAAGACCATCGGAAGGAAGTACAATAGCATAGGTGGCAAAGATGATCAGATAACTGATGATGTAACCCGACAGCCAGGTGGTCAAACGGTACACGGGAAGGCGGCGCACCAGGAGAATACTGGCCAGCATAGTCGCCAAGGCGCTGAGTAAGCCAACAATGGAGGCCAAATAAACTCCGCCTTGGGCCAGCCGGGCTGCAGCAATAAAGCCGGTGGCGATCAGAGCGGCATTGGGCCCGCCCAGCAGCGCAGCCAACAGAATACCGATATTGCGCAGATCCAGCCGTACGCCGCCCTCCAGCAAAACCGAAGAAACCACCAGTAAAACGCCGGCGGTCCCAAACAAAATCCCGGTGGTTACGCTGCACACGCTGTCCCCGGCGGCACCCTGCCGGACGTGGCCCTCACGCTGGGCCCGCAGAATCAGCAGGTAGTGCCCGAATACACAAAGGAGCAAAATGGATGCATTGGAGATAAAAGGCTGGATCATAAAGCATACCCCTTCGGCTCGTACGTTATATGAAAGTACAGTTCGCTCGAAAGAACTCTTATTCCTTCTTTTTAACCATCTCCAAATCAGATTTAAACAATTTTTTAGCTAAATCTGAAACTTTTTTTGCTTCTTTTGTCCTATTCCCAGTTTTATTCCTTCTGCGGGGGCGAACGGTCAAATCAGCAGATTAAACAACACTGGATCTTTATTCAATTCGATGTAGGATATGCCTTTTTTGCCCATCCGCTCCATTAACGGCTCATAATCCTCCCGGTGCTTCAGCTCGATGCCCACCAGGGCGGGACCATTATCCTTGTTATGCTTCTTGGTATATTCGAACCGGACGATATCATCGTTAGGACCCAGCACCTCATCCAGGAACTCCCGGAGCGCTCCCGCCCGCTGGGGGAAGTTGACGGTGAAATAGTGCTTCAGCCCTTCATGGATCAGGGACCGTTCCTTGATCTCCTGCATCCGGTCGATATCGTTATTGCCGCCGCTGACAATACAAACCACCCGCTTGCCGCGGATTTCCTCCTTCATACTGTCCAGCGCGGCGATGGACAAGGCCCCTGCCGGCTCGGCCACAATGGCGTTGTGGTTATACAGCTCCAGGATGGTGGTGCATACCTTGCCCTCCGGCACCAGCACAATGCCGTCCAGAAGCTGTCTGCAGATGTCATAGGTCAGCTGGCCAACCCGCTTAACAGCCGCTCCGTCCACAAATTTATCAATCTGGTCCAAGGTCACTACCTGATCCTTGGCAAAAGCCTCTGTCATGGAGGCCGCACCCTCCGGCTCCACACCAATCAGTCGCGTCGCCGGACTCACCGTTTTGACATAAGCCCCAACCCCTGCAGACAATCCGCCGCCGCCAATGGTTACGAACAGATAATCCACCGGACCTTGGCTGTCCTCCAGAATCTCCATACCTACGGTGCCATTGCCAGCAATGATGCCGGGATCGTCAAAGGGATGGATAAACACCAGCCCCTCCGACCGACAGGCATTCATGGCTTCGGCGAAGGCATCGTCGAAGGTGTCGCCGGTCAGAATAACCTCCACTGAAGCACCGCCGAACATACGCACTTGGTTCACCTTCTGGCCGGGGGTGGTGCTGGGCATGTAGATTTTGCCGTGGATGCCGAGAGCGTTGCAGGAATAGGCCACACCTTGGGCATGGTTGCCTGCGCTGGCGCAGACGATTCCCTTTTGGCGCTCCTCCTCGGAGAGGCTGCGGATCTTGTGGTAGGCGCCGCGGATTTTGAAGGAACGGACCACTTGAAGATCCTCCCGCTTCAGGAAAACCTCACAGCCGTATTTCTTGGACAGATACGGGTCCCGCAAGAGAGGAGTTCTGCGGATGACCTCCTTCAGCGCATGATGCGCCAGGATGATTTCGCCCATTCCCACAGTTTGGGCTTGGCCGGAGCCGGAGTTGGAGCCGGGATTGGTGTTTGCCATGGTGCTGTACCTCCATTTTTCTTGATTTACTCGTCTATATGAAGCAGTGAGTGTTCATTTGGTTTGCTGGATTGGTTGGCTGGTTTCTGGTATGAGCTCATCCTGCAAAAGTGCAGTTATTTTTGCCGGAAATGGCCCGGGCCGAGCCCATCCTGCAAAAGTGCAGTTAAATTACCCGTTAGACTGGAATCAGTGGAATTAGGATTGAAATAACTGCATTTTTGCAGGATAAATGTGCTTACAGGGCATTTTCAGCAAAAATAACTGCATTTTTGCAGTAAGCCACGGACGCACGCTGCATAAGTGGCGGCGCTTCGGCGGCGTTGCCTGGGCAGTCGGGCTTACGCCCGACCGCCACCCGGGGACGGCAGCCCGCCGGAACACAAAAAAATCCCGCCCCCTAAGGGACGAGATGATGATCTCGCGTTACCACCCTTGTTCCGCTGCCCGGTTATCCTGGCGGCATGAGGACAAGCCATCGCCCTCTCTCCGCCGGTCCCCAAAGGAAACGGCCACTCCATCCACGCACACGTATGATGCGGGGCCCGTGTAACGGCAGGCAGCCGGCACAAGTCTACTTCCGCCAGAGTGCGTATATAAACCCGCTAGAGGGGCTCTACCCCCGGAGTTTGCACACGCCCTAAGGCAGGTTCAACCGGCTTCTCGGAGATGATATTCGGCGGAGACCTCTCGCATTGGCTCGCAGCAATCGCCAACTCTCTGGGACGGAAGCTTCATCCGCGTACTCGTTCTCTTCAATGAATTTCATGTTCCACTATCCTGTTGAATCAGTTATACAATCTTACGGCGCCGTTGTCAATCATGCCTGTGCTGGCCCTGGGCCTTCCGCTGCGGGCGGGCCGGCTGCAGGACAGGTACGGATGCGGAGCCCCCTCCGTTGGACCCGGACTCCCCTTCGAACCGCTTGCGTTCCGTCCGCTCGATCTGGACGATGCGGCCGCCATGGACGATAATTTGCACATTCCCAAACTCCAGTCCGTTTAGACTTTGCCTGATGCGTTCCAGCCAATCCTCATTGATTTCCAGCGGAGAACCCATTCTCCTACCTCCCCACAGCCTTTCGGTTTACAATCCCAATACCGCATGCTCCGCCTTCAGGGCATTCTCCACAATGGCCGGCGACGGGCCTTCATATACATAGAGCCGGTGAATCATCACCCAGATGTCATCCCCGGTATTCAGCACTGCCTTCTCCAGCGGACGGTAAATGGTCAGCCGGTGTCCGCCCAGCTGCACCTCCAGCTGCCAGCGGCTGCCGCAGAAGAGAGTGTCCACGATGCGGCCCTCATCCGCCGCCAAGGGCTGGGACAGCTCGCTGCGCCTGCCCGCCTCGATAAACTCCGGCCGCACAATGGCCTTGCCGTAGTCCTCATAGTCGGCGAAGCCCTTCAGCGCCCCCGGATTATCCAGCACCCGGGACTCGCCCACGAAGTTCGCCACAAAAGGAGTGTCCGGCTCGCTGTAAATAGCCAGCGGTGCCCCCTTCTGCTCCAGCCTACCACCCTGAATGATCATAATCTCATCGGCCACCTCCATGGCCTCCTCCTGATCGTGGGTGACGAAGACGGTGGTAATGCCCACCCGCCGGATGGTCTCCTTCAGCCAGGCACGGAGCTCCTTGCGGACCTTGGCATCGATGGCGGCGAAGGGTTCATCCAACAGCAGGAGCTCCGGCTCCGGAGCCAAGGCCCGGGCGAAGGCCACACGCTGGCGCTGGCCGCCGGACAGCTGGTTGGGATAACGCTTCTCCAGACCAGCCAGACCCGTCAGCTCCAAAAGCTCCCGGACCCGGCGGTCCACATCCGCTTTTTTCCACTTTTTCACTGTCAGCCCAAACGCAATATTGTCGTACACATTCATATGCCGGAACAAGGCATAGTTCTGAAACACAAAGCCGATATGCCGCTCCTGGGGAGGCAGATGGTTGATGACCTGGCCGTTAAACCGGATCTCCCCCGAGTCCGGCTGCTCCAGTCCCGCCAGCATGCGGAGAATGGTGGTTTTTCCGCCGCCGGAGGGTCCCAGAAGGCCGATCAGCTTGCCCTTCTCAATGCTGAAGCTGACATCATTGGACGCGACGAAGCTCCCGAAGGTTTTGCGCAATTGCTGGACTTCAATATGCATAGCCGGTCACTCTCCTTCCTTCGCCAATCCCTGGTGATGCTTCCACTCGACCACTGCTTTGACAATTAACGTGATCACAGCCAGGAGCACCAAAAGAGAGGCAACCGCAAACGAGGCGGAAAATTTATAGTCGTTGTACAAAATCTCAACCTGCAAAGGCAGGGTGTTGGTTTCTCCGCGGATATGTCCCGACACCACGGACACGGCCCCGAATTCGCCCATGGCCCGGGCGTTACATAAGATGATGCCGTACAGGAGACCCCATTTGATATTGGGCAGGGTCACCTTGGTGAAAATCCGCCAGCCCTTGGCGCCAAGGGTAGCCGCCGCTTCCTCCTCCTGGGAGCCCTGCGCCTGCATCAGGGGAATCAGCTCCCGGGCGACGAAGGGGAAGGTGACGAAGCTGGTAGCCAGAATAATGCCGGGCAAAGCGAACACAATCTTGATGTCGTTGGCCTGCAGCCAAGGCCCGAACCAGCCGTGGGCGCCGAACAGGAGGATGAAGACCAGACCGGCGATAACAGGCGAAATGGCAAAGGGCAGATCGATCAGGGTAATCAGGAAATTCTTGCCCTTGAACCGGAACTTGGTGATGGCCCAAGCCGCCGCCACCCCGAACAAGGTGTTAAGAGGCACTACAATAAGAGCCGTCAGCAGGGTAAGCCGTACCGCTGCCAACGCATCCTTATCCCGGAGGGCTGCGAAGTAAACCTCAGCCCCTTTGCGGAAGGCCTGCATAAACACCGTGACTAGAGGCATAAGCAGCACCAATACCAGGAACAACAGCGCAATGGAAATCAGAATGATGCGCACCGCCAACGGCTCTGTGGTGGAACCCGTTTTGGGCTGGTTGCCGGGGGTATTCAGCCTTCCCGCTACTCCGCCTGCCATGGAATCCGCCCCCTCTCTATGGAGAATCCGCCGGTTGTGAAGGAAAACAGCCGATTATGCATCATGGACCGACATCCTCCTTCTGGCACGCCACTGGAGATAGTTAATGATGAGGATCATCAGGAAGGAGAACAGCAAGAGCACCACCGCAATGGCCGTCGCCCCCGTATAATCGAACTGCTCCAGCTTCATCATGATCAAAAGAGGGGCGATTTCCGTCTTCATGGGCATATTGCCGGAGATGAACACCACCGAGCCGTATTCCCCGATACCACGGGAGAAGGCCAGGGCGAAACCCGTCATAAGTGCGGGCAGCACCTCCGGGAGGATAACCCGGAAGAAGGTTTTAAGCCGGTAAGCACCCAGAGAAGCGGCTGCTTCCTCGATTTCCTTGTCCAGCTCCTCCAATACCGGCTGCACCGTCCGCACCACAAAGGGCAGTCCGATGAAGATCAGGGCGATGGTGATGCCCATTGGCGAATATGCCGATTTGATCCCGATTTTGGCGAACAGACTGCCCATCCAGCCATTTTCGCTGTAAATGGAGGTCAAGGCAATCCCCGCCACCGCCGTCGGCAGAGCAAAGGGCAGATCCACCATAGCGTCGATGATTTTTTTGCCGGGGAATTTGTAGCGGACCAGCACCCAGGCAACCAGGAGTCCGAAGAAGGCATTGATAAGAGCAGCGGATAATGAGGTGGTGATGCTGATCCGGTAGGAGGCCAGGACACGGTCATCGGTGACCGTATCCCAGAACTTCCCGAGGCCCATGGACACGGATTTCAGAAACAACGCGGATAAGGGAAACAGCACGATTACACTCAGATAGAAAATCGTGTATCCCATGGATAGGCCGAAGCCCGGCAGCAAATGCCGCCTTTTGGTCAAGCTGCTCATACCAACACTCCCGTTTTAGCCGGCTGATCCGGTATAAAATCGATTTAATTACGCCTTACTTGGACGGCTTATAAATTTGGTCAAATACGCCGTTGTCGGCAAAATGGGTCTTCTGCGCGTTGGCCCAGCCGCCGAAATCCTTGTCGATGGTCACCAGCTTGATGCTGGGGAACTTATCCGCATACTTCTTGGCTACGGACTCCAGACGCGGACGGTAGAAGTTCTGGGCGGCGATCTCCTGGCCTGCTTCGGTGTACAGGTATTCCAGATACGCCTTGGCCACCTCGGCAGTGCCCCGTTTCTCGGCTACCTTATCGACGATAGCTACCGGCGGCTCAGCCAGAATGCTGATGGACGGATTGACGATTTCGAATTTGCCCTCGAATTCCTTCAGGGACAGGTAAGCTTCATTCTCCCAGGCGATCAGGACATCGCCGATGCCCTTCTCCACGAAGGTGGTGGTGGAGCCGCGGGCGCCGGAGTCAAGAACAGGTACATTCTTGAACAGCTTGGTGACAAAATCCTTGGCTGCTGCTTCATCGCCATTGTTTTTCTCTTTGGCATATGCCCAAGCCGCCAGGTAATTCCAGCGGGCGCCGCCGGAGGTTTTGGGGTTGGGGGTAATTACGCTGACGCCGGACTTCACGAGATCATCCCAATCCTTGATGCCCTTGGGGTTGCCCTTCTTTACCAGGAACACAATGGTGGAGGTGTAGGGGGAGCTGTTATCCTTGAGCTCGGACTGCCAGCCTGTTTTGATTTGGCCGGATTCTACGATGGAGTCGATATCATAAGCCAACGCCAGCGTAACCACATCCGCCTCCAGGCCGTCCACCACCTTCCGGGCTTGGGCCCCTGAGCCGCCGTGGGACTGCTTCACGGTGACGGATTGGCCGGTTTTCTGCTTCCAGTAATCTGCAAAGGATTTATTGTAGGCTTCATAGAGCTCCCGGGTCGGGTCATAAGAAACATTGGTCAGCTCCACAGCCTTGGGAGCCGGTGCGGTGGACGCCGCTCCTGCCGCTGCCGCTGTTGTGCCTGCCGGAGCGGAAGCCTCCTCCTTGCCGCCGCAGCCGGCCAGAATGCCTACCAATGCAAGTGATACCGCCGTTGCCGCCAAAACATGTTTTTTCATATGTTCTCTCCTGCCTTCAGGTTGAATTTGGGGAGGATCGCCGGTGGTCCGGTAGATCATAATTAATCCTATAAATTTACTATGATTTATATTGTGCTCATTTTAGCACCCCGCCTTCCCTTTCGTCAATGGTTTGGGCGAAGTTTTATTTCATTTTTTGGAAGTGTCCATAAGATTTTCTTATAGTAAGGCCAAACGCCGCTCAACAGTAACGATGCTATTTTATTCCAAGAGGTAGGCAGATGTTCCCTCTGTTCGGCGGTTTTTCGAGCCCATCTTCCACAAACGGCAAAACCGCTTGGATTTCCCGCCCTTCTTGTGGGATAGGCCGCATTCTTTTTGCTCTGTTTCCCATGATAAGATGAAAGGGACTGGGTCTAGGGCGTGTCTGAAAACTCCGAGGGGAGCAGATTTTAGCGAGTTTTCGTTCATGGCAAGGCACTTTTCTGCAGGCGTACCGGGGGTACGTCAAGGAAAAGTAACGCAGCAAGGGACGAAAAGGCGATGAAAGATGCCCTCAACGAGTTTTCAGACACGGCCTAATTAGGGGGTGATGCGGTTGAGGAAGCATCCGGACAGAAAAAAAGCCGCAGCTTCGCGGAACATGCTCTACAAGCTCTCCTTCAAGCAGCGCATCTGGGCTTCCTTCGTGCTGCTGATCACACTGGCCATTGCTGCCACCGGCTCCATTTCCTACTTGATCGCCTCCCGGGTGGTCCAGAAGAATGCCTTCCAGTCCAGCCAGGATACGGTGAACAAAGCTGCCCAGATCGTAGACGACAAGCTGCGCAACACGGCCAACTCTGTGCGTGCGCTGATGCTCAGCGACCCCTTCAAGCAATTGATCCGCGATGTGCAAAGCGGCAACGTTAGCCGCTATTATCATCATTTATCCGCCCTGCAGGCGGTTTTCTCCCAGGCCAATTTCAGCGACCCGCTAATCGAGAATATACTGGTGGCCACGCCCATCGGGGAATTCTATTTCCTTAACTTTGTGCGCAGTCCTGCAGCCTCCTTCTACAACACGGATATGTACCGGGAGATCAAAACCACCCGCCGCGGCGTATGGGTCCAAGGCCATGAGGATACCTTTTTCTCCAGCAGGCAGCGGGTGCTGTCTCTGGTGGTGGAGGGGGTAGGCGAGGACCCCCAATTTCCTCCCTTCGACACCTATGTCATCGTCAACATTAAGGAAAGAGAGCTCCTGCGGCTGTCCACCCAGAATCTGTCCAAGGACGGCCGGGAGTATTATGTGATTAATCCCCAAGGGGAGCAGGTGATCCGTTCCGACTCCTCCCCGGTTTGGGGAGACACACCTCCGGATTTCCCGAAGCTGATGGGCGAAGAGGATCAGGGCTCTTTTTTCTACGAGGGCAAATCGGAAACCTATATGCTGAATTACAAGCGGATGGATATTAACCATGACCGGGGCTGGATGGTGGTTGGGGTGCAGTCCAAGGACCAGCTGCTCCGGGAGGTCAGCCAGATCAAACAAACCGCGTATCTCACCATGCTGGGCTTAGTGCTGCTGTCGCTGCTTTTTGCCAACAAGCTGACCACAGTGCTTCTTCGGCCGCTCTATAAGCTGCAAACCCTGATGCGCCGGGTGGAGGATAATGA
>JAEWAA010000639.1 GCA_023391955.1 Bacillota bacterium
CACATCCGGCCGGAAAAAGATAGCGGAGGCCATAATCTGCAGAAGCATCGCGGCGGAAATGATCCGGATATCGCCGTTTAAGTGAATGATCTCCGTCGAAATAATGGTTCCGCAGACGGACAAGGCATGGAAGGAGAACCGGGGCCAGAACCGGCAGATGGCAAAGGCAATTCCGGTGAAGAGGCTCATGAACAGATGCGGAAACAACAGGATGCGAAGGTAAAATTCGCGGGTCCCGATCTCATACGCGGGGATAAACAGGAATGCCCCTAACTGTGCGAAAAAGTGCAAAGCGATCACCAGCCAGTAAATACCCAGGAAGCGGTGAATCCAATGCTTATGGCGCGGGTTGTCGGCTTCATACAAGTGGAGGCGGGCCTTCAGGTTCAAGCGATTCACCTTTCATTCGGGCAAAAAGCATCCGCATTTTTATTCGGGGGATTATATTGTTTTCAGCGTACCATAAGCATGGGCGGGGCACAAGGAAGGAGCAGGCAGGAAAGAATATCTATTGACGGATTTTCCAGAATCCGATTTTGTCCACAAAATTGTAACAATTAAGGTTCGAACCTCTCCAATACACCCAGCGGATCAAAATAAATGAAATAGTTCTCGAAAGCGGCGTATAATCCATATTTTTCCCTAAAATGCAAAAGGGCCTCCTCCAAAAAGGACTCTGTGACCTCTAAATACTCCGCCAGCTCATAGCGGTTGCGGATTCCCAGCCGGGAGGCCTCCACCAGCTTGTCCAGAGGGACCAGCTTCTCATAAGCCCAGTTCCGCGCCCGTTTTTCGTGTTTGCGGTTGCGGACATCCGACTGGTCGGTAATGTTGCCGAAGGTGGTGTAGTAATGGCCCAACTCTTCAGCGAGGACACAGCGTTTCTCCGCTAGGATGGGAAGGTTTTTGTTCAGGAGAATCATTTGGGTATGGCCGGTTTCAATATATAAACCCTTAATGCCCTCGGGCAGGTCGGATTGGTCATCGATATATACAGGCGATTCCTTCTTTAAAGAGTCGTAAGGCGCCATCAATCGGTCGTCACTTCTCTTCCTTGGCCAGTGCAATCCGCATGGCAAGTTTGATTTTGTCCATCTGCTCGGGGGTTAGAGGCCCTTCATGGCCTACCTGGTGAGCGGCAATGGTCAGGATTTGGTCCTCCGAGATGTCGGGCGTTTGGTCCGGGGACGGCTGTTCCAGGGAACCAATGAGATAATCCACCGACACATGGAAAAACTCGGCCAATTGCCGCACGGCATCCAGGCGGGGTTCGCTGATCTCATTTTCCCATTTGGAGACCATACCCTTATTGACGCTTGAGCCAAAACGGTGGTTCAGTCCCTCAGCCAGCTCCTCCTGCGAAAGCCCCTTTTTGAGCCGCAGCTCTCTGATGATTTTCCCCGTGGTTTTCATCGTACTCTCCCTCACTCTTCCAGCCTCTGGCTATAGCGCCGCGGGTTGCGGACAGACTATCCCTATACTCCAAAACTATACAATAAAGGTTTCAAATTCGCAACTATGAGGCGGGTAATGTTATTGACAAAGAAACCCTATGGGCGTAAAATAGGAGTATAGGTTTCTAAAGTGAAACTATCGATATGTCTACCCACAAGTATGGACAAGTCATTAGATCAACCGCCTGTAGAGGCGCATTTTTTTGCAAGATGGTTTCATATATGAAACCGCAAAGACGTCCTTACCTTTAACACCCGAACAAAGGAGAGATTCCTGATGCGCAACTACCAGCCCAAGAAAAAGAACCCTTACCAGCTGCCTCATAATGTATATATGCAATGTTTGTATGCCGTGCGCGACTACGATCGGTTGAAGGAGGAGATGCGGGATATTCTCCATTCTTCTCCCGGAGCGCCGGATGGCATGCCCCGCGGTTCGGGGATCAGCGACTCCACGGTGAACAAGGCTATCCGCCGGGAGGCGCTGCAGCAGCGCTGCGATGCCATTGAGCAGGCCCTGGCGGCCATTCCGGCGGAATACCGGAAGGGAGTGATGGCCATTACCATGGATGAAACCTGTCCTATGGATGCCAGTCCGGAGACCTACCGGCGTTGGCGGAGACGTTTTTTGTACGAGGTGGCCCAGCAGAAATGCATGTTGTAGTCCACGGGAAAAAAATCGGTGTTATAGTTATATCATGCCAGAGATTAGAAGAAATGAATGAAAATGGCAAGGCGATCAAGGGACAGATACTTCCTTAACCTTGACGCCCACACTCGTTGGCCGGAGCATCACGGCCCGCTCCCGCAGCTGGAGAGCAGCTATAACCATCTATGGAGGCTGAAGCAGGTATGAAATGGCTTCGTGTTTTATTGGAAGAGCAAGGCTTGAACGACATCCAAGCGGATGCGGTCATCGGCAAGGCGGGCAAGGCGCTGCCGCAGTATTTTGTGCCGAAGCTGCAGTACAACAAGCTGGCGCAAGCGAAAAAACAACTGAAAACCGGCCTGGACCATATAACCAGATGCCAACAAACGCTGATGCAACAGCTTGAAGAACTGCAGACGGACAATCTGATACTGCGACAGCGGCTTGGAACGCTGGAGGCAGATAACCGGATCCTGCTGCTGCGGACCGGTGGTCAGGAGACGGGAACCATCCCTACCCCTGGCGCGGGGCACAGCTTGAACCAGATAGCAGGAAGTGATGAGGATGCAGGGTACATTTTTGGATGTGCGCAACGCAGTGATGCAAACCCTCCAGGCTGTTTTTTCGGAGATTCCGGTGACGGGAGAGGAGCCGGAGCAGCCGGAAAGTCCGCCCCACTTGTACGTCACTTTACCGGGGGGAACCCATACGCAGGAAATGGGACGGCGGTTTCGACGCGGCATTTCCGTTGCCGTCCGGTACAAACCAAGCGGCAGCTCACCAAACGCAGACATGTACGCCATAGCCGAGCAGCTGGCACTGGAGCTGTACCAGATAAGCCTGTCCGGAAGACCTGTCGCGGGGCGGGACATACGCTTTGAGCTTGCGGAGGGCACACTGTTTTTTTACGTAACGTACCAATTTGTGGCCGCACTGCAAATCCCGGAGGGCCCGGTGATGCAGAAGCTGGACCATGTGGAGGGGATCAAATGAGCAAGGAAGCCAAAACACAGAGTGAGACGCTGGCCTTCAGCAAGGAGCAGATTTTGTCGTCCAAGGGTTTTACCGCCCTGGAGAAGGACGTGCTGCAGGCGCTTCTGGCCGATGGGCAGGAGTATACGCTGGCACAAGCCAGAACCGAGATTGAGGAATATGTGAAGAGGAGCGTGGAATAGATGGCTGGAGGAACATGGACGACCCAAAATAAGGTGCGCCCCGGCGCATATATCAATATCAAAAGTGCGGCCCAGGCTTTGGGGGCTGCCGGAGACCGCGGCATTGTCAGTCTGCCCCTGATCCTGTCCTGGGGTCCAGCTAAGCAGGTTATCACCGTGGAAGCCGGTGAGGATGTCAGCGTGAAGCTGGGTTATCCCCTTTCGGATCCGTCCCTGCTGCTGGTAAGGGAATCCCTGAAGCGGGCCAAAACCCTGCTGCTGTACCGCTTGAACACCGGCACCAAAGCCTCCGTAGTAAGCGGCAACCTGACTGTAACAGCCAAGTATGGCGGTGTCCGGGGCAATGACCTTACTGTGCGCATTGCGGTGAACGTGGATAACGCCACCCTGTTCGATGTCACCACCCTGTTGGCAGGAGTGGAAATGGACAATCAGACTGTAGCCAACATCGGTGCACTGAAGGCCAACGATTGGGTGGTCTGGACAGGCACCGGCGCCTTGGCGGCTTCTGCCGGCGCTCCCCTGATCGGCGGCGCCAACGGCACTGTTACCGCCCAGGAATATCTGGATTATCTCAGCGCCATTGAGGTGCTGGAGGTGAACACCATCGGTTTGCCTGCTACGGATTCGGCCACCAAGGCGGTATTCGTCTCCTTCGTCAAACGTCTCCGTGAAGACGAGGGCAAGAAGATTCAGGTAGTGGTGGAAAATTACCCGGCGGCCGACTATGAAGGAGTTATTTCCGTCAAAAATGGCGTTATCCTCACCGACCGCACTGTG
This sequence comes from Bacillota bacterium, assembly GCA_023391955.1. GTDB lineage: Bacteria > Bacillota > Bacilli > Paenibacillales > NBRC-103111 > Paenibacillus_AR. The sequence goes on from JAEWAA010000639.1 coordinate 4,059, forward strand.
CTGACCGCCGCCCAGGCTGTGGCATGGGTAGCCGGCGCAACTGCCGGGGCACAAATGAACCAGTCCCTGACTTACGCGGCTTATGATGATGCGGTTGATGTGACGCCCAAATATACCAACAGCCAGATTATTGCGGCGCTGCAGGCAGGCGAGCTGGTGTTTACAGGCTCCGGCGGCAAGGCTGTAGTGGAGCAGGACATTAACACCCTGCATACCTTTAGTCCGGAGAAGGGCAAGGCCTTTGCCAAAAACCGGGTGCTCCGTGTACTGGACAGCATCAACAACGACTTCCGGCAGATTTTTGCAGACTTCTACACCGGGAAGATCAGCAACAATGCCGACGGCCGCAATTTGCTGAAGAACGAGTATTCCACCTATTTGGAAACCCTGCAGGGTATCGAAGCCATCCAAAATTTCGATGCCCAAAAGGACCTGACCGTCAGCGAAGGCAACGATCTGGATGCCGTTGTTTCCGAGCTTTATGTGCAGCCGGTGGACAGCATGGAAAAACTCTATCTCACCATTACCGTATCCTAATTCGAAAGGAATGAGACAACATGGCTTATTTTAAGGAAACCGATGCTATCAGCGGCAAACAAGCAAAAGCGTACATCACCATTGACGGTGTACGGGAGGAACTGTTTTATGCTAAGACCCTGGAGGCTACTATTGAAAAGAATAAGGTAGACGTGCCTGTTCTGGGCAAAACGAATACCCCCAAACGCTCCGCCGGCTGGTCCGGCTCCGGCACTCTCACTGTCTACTATGTGACCAGCAGATTCCGTCAGCTGATGCGGGATTATGTGAAAACCGGTAAGGATTTCTGGTTTGATCTGATGGTGGTCAATGCGCAGCCCGATTCTTCTACCGGAAGCCAAACCACGGTCTTGAAGGGATGCAACCTGGACAGCGTAAGCGCCGCCCAGTTTGACGCCAGCAGCGACGATATGATGGAAGAGGAAATGCCGTTCACCTTCAACGATTATGAAATTTCGGAACAATTCAGTACGCTTACGGGCGGAAATTAAGGAGGCTATAGCGAATGAGTGATTTGAGCGCATTCTATGCCCAGAACGTCACCGCTTCTGTGACGGAGGAGATTGTGGTATCCCCCCGGTTTCTGAACAAAAGCGGCAAGCCCATTCCATGGGTGGTCAGCAGCATGACCGAGGAGGAGAATGAGTCCATCCGCAAGGCTGCCACCCGCCGGGTGAAGGGGAGAAACGGCCAATATTCCATGGAGACGGACTCTGCCGAATATCTGGCCAAGCTGGTCACCGCCAGTGTCACGTTTCCCGACCTGAAGAATGCCGAGCTCCAGAAATCCTATGGAGTGATGGGAGCGGAGGCCCTGCTGCACAAGATGCTGCTTCCCGGCGAATATGCCAATCTGGTGCAGAAGGTTCAGGAACTGAACGGCTTTGACGCCGACATGAACGAATTGGTGGAAGAAGTAAAAAACTGATCGAGGAGGGCGACGGCGAAACCAACTACGCCTATTATGCCCTCCACAAGCTGCGCATCCTGCCCCATGAGCTTATGGCCATGTCCCGGCGGGAGCGGGCCGCCATCTACGCCATGATCGACATCCGCGTCAAGCAGGAGAAGAAGGAAGCGGCGCGGATGAAGAGAAAATAACCCAAAGACACTTCCATACCGGAAGTGTCTTTGATTTTCTGAAGAAAGGCGGTGAATGTCCTGAATACCACAGCCAAGGCCGTTAAGATGTTTGAGAAGCTGACCAAGCGGTTTGATCAAGTAGCTAAAGCCATGAACCGGCTTTCCAAGCTTAAACTAACCGGGCAGTTAACTGAGTTAAAGGTGCCAGACGGGTTCCTTCAGCTCAAATTGACTGGTGAGTTGACCGAGTTGAAAGTGCCCGAAGAATTGTTGAAGCTTAAAACAACCGGGGAAATGAAGAAGCTCGAAGTACCGGATAAACTACTAAAGCTCAAAATGACCGGCGATTTGAAGAAACTGAAACTACCGGAAGTCGTTTTACGTCTCCAAGCTGATTTGAGTCTCTTAATGAATTTAAGCCTTGATGTAATGTGTCGGTTGGTTGTACCTTTTGTTCCGAGAGTATTGTGGCCTAATAACCTACTCTTTGTATTTATTCAATTTGTAATCATAGATGAGCTAGCGTGGTTGAGACGGTTTGATGGTGACAACCAACAAGAGGTTTACTCCCGTGTTATTGTCAATGAAGTAGTGGAAACACGATTGCTTCTTGAAGAACCACCGAAGCCATTACTGCTAGAAGCTCCAGAGGTACTATTACTGCTTGAAGCACCCAAAGCCACAGACTTGCAGTCTAAGATTTTTGGCTATTTAAAGAAAACGTTCAATAAGCTTAATTTTAGAGGAGCGTTCGACACTGTATCATCTAAAATTATGGGCGCTTTAAAAAATGGAATTAGCAAGCTAAGCCCCAAAAATTTAAAAAATAGTATTAAGGATTCATGGAAAAAGAATAGCACAAACCAACTTAAAGTTCCCGGATTCATGAATCTGGACAATGCCAAGTCCGTTATATCCTCTACTATGGGTGCGGGTATGAAGCAGCAGCAAACCAAAGGTGCCTTTATTGCCCGTGCCGGTAATGCTCAACTGGGTGGTGCCATCTATGACCAGGTGGCCAAACAGGCTCTCCAATATGGGCAAAAGCCTGAGGATGCCTTATCCAGCGCGATGTCCTTTACCTCAGCCACATTGGACCCAGGCAAGTTGACCGAGATGAACAAGCTGGCTATGCGGTTGGCACAGATGAATCCCGAAAAGGGTCTGGATGGTGCCGCTTCTTCCATGATGGATCTTTTTAAAGGGGAGTCCTCCTCCATGGTTGATGATTTCGGCATGGGTGAATCCTCTGTGGAAGCAAGCGCAGCACTCAAAGCAGGTAAGGCAGGGGACATCAATGGATTCATTAAAGGCATGGATGAACTGCTTAATAAACGGAATATGACGGAGCAGGCATTCGAAGGTATGATGAAATCTCCGGCGGCCCAGTGGGAAAAAGCTGTGAACAGCTTCCAATTTAGTTTGGGCTTAGTTGGTCAAATGGGGTTGGAGGCTTTTGGGCCCTTGATTTCTATGATTACGGAGGCTTTTGATTCCGGTAAATTCACTCCTTTCTTTACGTTCTTCGGTAAAGGACTTTATGTCATCGTAACGTTGGTTTCATGGCTGGCAGAGGGCTTTATGGGGGTACTTGGATTTTTGGGTGCTAATCTTCCCCTTATAGCAGGCTTAATAGCCAGTGGACTGGTTGTTGCTTTATGGAACGTACTTCCTCCTTTGTTCGCAATGATTCCGCCGATATTAACCCAAGCTGGGGCATGGTTCATGGCCAATCTACCCATTTTTCTCATCATCGGTGCCATAGCACTCTTGCTTTTTATTCTTATAAAGTTAGGAGTATCTACTGGCCAGATTGTCGGGTTTATAACGGGTGTATTTTATACATTCTTTGCTTATATAAAGAATAGTGTTGCTTATTTTTGGAACATCCTTATTTCGCTTAAGGAATTCCTTTTGAATGTATTTAAAGACCCTGTGTATGCCATTAAAAAGCTAGTTTATGATTTAGCTCAGAATGTTGCCGGTTTCTTTGGAAGTGTGATTAATGGGATAGTAGATAAATTAAATGTATTACTTAAAGCGGCGGAGAAAATTGGAATTAAGGTCCCATTGATTCCTGAAGTGGAAGTAGATAAATGGCTGGAAGAGCTAAAGCCAACAACTACAAAAGATGTAGTCGATCTTTCAAACGAAAAAATGCAGTTCGAAAATCTTGCTGACGCATTCGACAATGGCTTCAATAAAGGCGAAAAGCTTATGGACGGGTTGAGCTCCATGAAGAACCCCTTCAATCTGGATTCCAAGTATGACGATGCCATTCCCCCTATCGATAACATCAAAAAGGTGGAGGAAGTCGGCTCCATCAACGACACTGTCGAGGTCAGCGGGGAGGATCTGGCGACTATGCGGGAGCTGGCGGAGATGAAGAATATCCAGAACTTTGTGCAGATGACACCTAGTGTAAATGTGCAGACCGGGGATATTCGCCAGGAGTCGGATATCAACTCGATCGTGGCCCGTATTGAGCAGGTGCTTACGGAGCAGATTGTCAGCAGCGCCCAGGGGGTGTATGGGACATGAGTTTTTCCTACGGGTTATGGCTGTCGTTTAATAATCAGGAGGAGGTGTTCGAGCTTCCTGTCCTGCCCGGCAAAATCGAGGTTAGCCAACAAGGGGAAGGCTCGGGCTATGAGGTCTACGGTCTTGGCCAGATTAATGTCATCAAGTCCCCCGGATTGGCGGAGTATTCCTTTGAGGCTATTTTGCCTGCTGCCGGAAATCCCTATCCGTTTATTACCGCCCGTTATTACTACGAACCCCGGTATTACGTGGACCTTATCGAAAAATGGCGGCAGACCCGGCATCCCATACGTTTCGTCTACACCGGTCCGAGCTTGCAAATCAATACACCGGCTTCCATCGAAGGCTTCGATTGGTCCGAAACGGCAGGTGAAAGCGGGGATATCCAATTCAGCCTGAGCCTCAAGGAGTACCGCTTTTATGCGGCCCGCAGGGCAACTGTAAAGGACGGACAAGTGCAGCAGTTGGAGCCGCCCCGGGCCAATTACCGGAGCTTCCAGCCCTTTTATGCGGTGACGGAAGAGAAGGAAACACTGTCCAACATAAGCCAGAAGGTGTACGGAAAACCGGATTATCATGTCGAAATTAAGAAGCTTAATAATCTGACCGACGCAGCCGTTGAACAACTTTACCCCGGCCAAATTTTGCAGCTGCCCAATAAAGATTTGCTGAAAGGATCGGAGGGGGCCACCTTATGATTACAATCCAATTGGATAATAAGGACGGCAACATGTGGAATCTGTCGGAGATAGTCTCCGGCTTATCCTGGTCCACCACACGTACTGGCCGCCCAGCAAGCATTGAGTTTTCGCTGCTGAAGAACGGCTTTTACCAGTCCGACAGCTTCGTGATCCGCAACGGGGATATTGTCAGGGTCCATAAGAACGGCAAAGGCATTTTCTACGGGTATGTATTCTCCATTGGCCATAACCCTGACGGGGAAATATCCGTGAAGGCGTATGACCAGGTCCGTTACCTTTTGTCCAAGGCTTATTATATCTTCAAGGGCCAGACGGCTACGGAGATTATTACTCAATTGGCAGCAGACTTCAAGTTAAATACGGGGAAGCTGGATGATTCCGAATTCAAGATTGAATCCATGGTGGAGGATGGTCAAACCCTACTAGACATCATTGAAAAAGCAATTACGCTGACACTGGTTTCCACACAGCGGTATTATGTGTTTTTTGATGATTATGGGGGGCTGTCTCTGCGGCTGGTGGATAATACGCTTACGGATTTTTATATCGGCGACGGCAGCCTCATGACCGGCTACGATTATTCCGCAGATATTGATTCAGATACCTACAACCGGATCATACTGTACAAAGAAAATAAGGAAACCAAAAGACGGAAAGCACACATGGTGGAGGACAGCGCCAATATTGCCAAGTGGGGTGTGCTCCAGCTGTACCAAAGTGTGGACGAAAAGAAAAACGAAGCCCAGATCAAGGACATGCTGGATCAGCTGGCCCAATTGAAAAACCGGGAGAGCAAATCCCTGAAGGTGGACGCCATCGGGGATATCCGGGTTCGTGCGGGAGTGTATGTTCCAGTGGTGATTGACGCACTGGGACTGAATCTGCCCATGCTGGTGGATGAGGCGAAGCACAGCTTCGAAGGCGATGACCATACCATGTCATTAACGTTAAAAGTAATCTGAGAGACTGCGACGAAATAAAGTACCGCTAATTTGCTGGCAAAACTCCCAAACCCGTGGAGATTTTGTCAGCAAAAGCGGATACTAATTTCCTCGCAGCTCCTAAGGCAGGTGAGGCAACATGTTGAATGCCATACGGCAAGCGGCCTTGACCGGAATGGAAGCCGGCAAGCCCATGGCCGTTTTGTTTGGTGAGGTAATATCCGGCAATCCGCTGCAGGTAAACGTGGATCAGCGTTTTATCCTGGATGCGGATTTTTTGATTGTGCCCGATTCGTTAACCCGGCTGGAGCTGGACCTGAGCCATACCCATGGTTCCGGCGGGCAAGGCCTGGCTACCCCTGTGGTGATCCGTCCGGGTTTGCAAACCGGGGATAAGGTGATCCTCCTGCGGGTGCAGGGCGGCCAGCAGTTTCTCATTATGGATAAGGTGGTGGTGTTATGATTCCAACCGGAGGACAGTTAACTGCCGCCTTGCCAAGCGGAACCGCGGTCCAACCCTCCCGGACCTGGAGGTTGGATGCGGAAACCGGACGTATAGCCGGGAAAATCGACGGCCTGGAGGCGGTGAAGCAGGCGGTTTTCAAAATCCTGCAGACCGAACGGTACGCGTATATGGCCTACAGCTTCGACTACGGGGTGGAGCTGAAGAACTTGATGGGTCAAAGCCCCGCCTATGCCCAGTCCGAGCTGCGCCGAAGGATTGCCGAGGCACTGCTCCAGGACACGCGGATTCAGATCGTGAGGGATTTTCAGTTTGAACAAACAGGAGACAGCATGACGGTACGGTTCACGGTGGAAAGCTCCGCCGGAACATTCGACCAGGAGGTGAATGCGATTGTATGAGCATCAGACTTATTCTGCGATTTTAGCCCGGATGCTGGCCCAGGTGCCGGATACGGAGGATAAGCGGGAGGGCAGCATTATCCATGACGCCTTGGCTCCGGCGGCAGCTGAGCTGGCTCAGGCTTACATTTCCCTGGATGCGGCCTTGCGGCTGGGGTTTGGGGATACGTCCAGCGGCGAGTTTTTGGACCGGCGCGGATCGGAAGTCGGTGTGGACCGAAAACAAGCCTCCAAGGCGCTGCGTAAGGGAGTATTTTGGAATACGGCGGGCCAAGCCCTGGATGTACCGTTGGGAAGCAGATATTCCTGCGATTCCCTGACCTTTGTGACGGTAAGGCGATTAGCGGCGGGACAGTTTGTTCTGGAATGCGAGACGGCAGGGGAAACGGGAAACCGCGCTTTGGGCAAGCTGCTGCCAATCTCTTACGTGGCCGGACTGGCCAGCGCTGAATTGACGGATGTGCTTTTGGCCGGGGAGGATCAGGAGAAGGATGAACAGCTGCGGGAGCGTATTCTGCAGAAGGTTCGGCAGCCTGCCACCAGCGGCAATGCCTCCCACTATATCCAATGGGCCACCTCGGTAACGGGGGTAGGTGCGGCCAAGGTGACGGAGCAGTGGAATGGACCCGGCACGGTGAAGGTCAGCATTGTGGATACGGACCGGGAGCCGGCTTCCCCCACATTGGTAGAAGCGGTGGCAGCATATATTGAAATGGTCCGTCCGGTTTGTGTGGCGGTAACGGTTGTTTCGGCAGCTGGTTTGAGCATTCAGGTAAAAGCCACCATTGTGCCAGCTATGGGCTACACGCTCCAGGCGATCCAGGACAGCTTCCATGCTGCGTTGGCGGATTATCTGCGGGGTGTGGCGTTTGCTGCAACCTATGTCAGCTTTGCCAAAATTGGGACGCTGCTCCTGGGCACCGACGGTGTGCTGGATTATACGGCGCTGACCGTTAACGGCGGCACAGCCAATGTGGTGCTGGCAGATAACCAGGTGCCTGTGGCCGGCACTGTGGAGCTGGGGGTGTAGCATGGCGTATCCCGAACAGCAGGACGTATTTGTGGAAAAGCTGAACAAAAAGCAGGACGGCGGCGTGTATGTCATCGACGAGCAGGTTCGGCTGGCAGATGGCGCATATGAGGGTTTATTGGCCCATGATAATGCAATAAACAGCACGGTAAAGGTATTTACCGGCCCCAAGCTGACCGGCCAGGAAATAACCGCATGGACTCTGTCCACGCCTGCGGAGACACCTTGGCGCAGACGCATCCGTATTTTTGCGGAGGTACCGGTGGTTTATGTGAGCTACGAAACACCGGGGGACCAGGTGGAGGCGGATGATGTGAACGCGCTGCAGGAGGCCTTGATGGCCACGCAGGCGGAGCTGGACCGGTACAAAACGGTTGGGCTGGTGGATGGCGGATTATTTTATGAGGGGGAATGATGGATGGCGCAGACGATTAAGGTCCGGCGGGGCACGAGGGCGGAGCTGGTAGCCAGAGGCGCTCTTTTGGCCGGGGAAATGGGTTTTTGCACGGATACCAAGGAAGTGTATATCGGAGACGGGACGGCAAATCTGTTTGTCGGCCGGGTGATGATGGGGCCTTACGCCTCCCGGCCCAGCGCGGCTGTAGCAGGACGATACTATTTTGTCACGGGCGGCGGCACGAATAATGCCTATCTGTACCTGGACGATGGAACCCAGTGGGTGCGGATCAATGCCATCGGGCTAGCGGATTTGACCGGCACACTGGATAATGTGGCGGACGGCAGCACCTATGGGAAAGTGCTGAAGGCGGATCTCACCGGCGGGCATGTCAGCAAGGTGTCGGATGGCACAAATACTAAAACGGCGGCGGAAATCAAAACCCATATTGATGATGCCACCAAGCACCGTGTCATTAACGACTCGGGTGTGGGCGGCACGGATTTGTGGAGTGCGCAGAAGATCAAGAACGAATTGGATTTGGCCCGGGCGGGACAGGAGTACCAGGATAGCGTCAAGGATCAGAACCTGGCGGCGCCGCCGGCGTCCCCGGCAGCCGGAGACCGGTATATTGTGGCTGCGTCCCCGACGGGGGCTTGGGCGGGCAAGGCAGGGCAGATTGCGGAGTGGTCCGGGTCAGCTTGGATTTTTGTGGTGCCGACCGTGGGTATGACCGCCATTGTAGACGATGAGGCCAAACAATATACCTGGAACGGTACCATCTGGGCCCGCAGCGGTGGTGCGCTTCAAACCGTCACCGCAGGCAATGGTCTGACGGGCGGCGGCCAGGCGGATACGGTGGCACTGCATGTAGG
>JAEWAA010000642.1 GCA_023391955.1 Bacillota bacterium
GTTAATGCCATCCTTGCACCTCCAAGAAAATAGCCGGTATTTCCAATGTATTCGACACACCCTGCGGAAATTCCTTCCGGCGGTGAACGCAAATCTTAGAGATACCTGCCGATTTTTACGCGGACCCGTCCTTTTTTGGTTGTGCCTTCGATCTCCAGCACCTTAAAACGTCCGAAGCCCTGCAGCGAAACCACATCGCCATCCTTCAGCTGGGCGCTGGGATCCTCCTCCACCTTCCAATTCAGGCGGCAGCGGCCGGCTTTGATGGGGATCAGGATCTTGGCTCTGGACAGATGCCACACATCGCTGGCAATCCCGTCAAGGCGCAAGGATGCCACGGATAAGGAGACCTCCTCCAGTTTGGTTTCCGCGGTCCTAAGCTCTGCCACAGGCAAAATCGACGTGCTCACGCCCAAGCGGTGCACCTGGAACAGATTCATGCTGAAATAATCGGCAATCTCCTTGGCGACCAGGATATGGCAGGCATCCCCCAACACATGGATATCCCCCACCTTGTCCCGTTTGACGCCAAGCCCAAGAATGGAGCCCATAAAATCACCGTGCTCAAGCTCCGCAAACCGGCTGTCCGGCGAGGTAATCTCCAGCACCGCAATACCCATGTCCTCTTCCGCCGGGTCCCGGTAAGCCGGGGCGAACACAGCCCGTTTGCGCTCCGCGCCGGGATAGCCGCCGTCCATATGCAGATTCACATCCGCGCGGTTGGCCAGGGATTCCACAATAAAGCACTGCCGCGGATCCAGAAAATCCGTCCGTTTCACCGTATGGTTTTCCGCCCGCTGGATCCAGTCCCAGGCTTTGTCCACAAAACTTTTCTCGTCGTCGTGAAAATGCGCAATCCATTCCCGTTCCATGCGAAAGCCCCCCAGCCTAAGACAGGCCAAAAGGGCTCAGAATCAGTCCGAGAACGGCTTTAATGCCCTCCGCCACAAATTCCAGCGCAATCAGCGCCACGATGGGCGAGATATCCAGCATACCGCCAATGGGCGGGATAATTTTGCGGAAGGGCTTCAGATAGGGCTCCACCAGCTTGCCCAGCCATTCACCCACGAAGCTTTCGCGGACGTTGGGAAGCCAGGACATGAAGACGTACGCAATAATCATGAAGTAATAAATCGTCTTGAGGTAATTAACAATCTCGTCGATCAACATCTTCACCCCGGTCTGCTAGTGTAAAATCATAAATCATCCGCCTCCGCCGAATCGGTTATCGCTCCAAGAATGTCCACGTTATCCGGCGTACACAGAAAAATATTCGGTCCGACCTTGGTAATCGTCCCATTCAAAGCATAAACGGTTCCGCTGAGGAAGTCCACTATACGGACCGCCTGGTCCTGCCGGGCCTTGTGCAGGTTCACCACCACGGAGCGCCGGGAGCGCAGATGATCCGCAATATCCTGGGTATCCTCGTAATTGCGGGGTTCGCTCATAATCATTCTCATGTTCTTCTGGGAATGAATGCTCACAACATTGCCCTTATTTCTACGTGCTTCGAACGGATTGGTTTCAGGCTCGTCATGCTGCTCCACCACCTGCTCCCGCTCGATGATCTCCTCTTCCTCCTGCAGGCCGATCAAATTCATAATGCGGTTCATAACGCCCATCTTAGCATACCTCCTTATGGCGTGGTTAATAACATCCCGGCGGTATAGCACCGGACCGGCCAAGGCCCTTCCCGTCAGCTCTGGCTGCCAACCAGAACGGTTCCCAAACGGATATAAGTGGCCCCCTCTTCAACAGCGGCTTCAAAATCTCCCGACATTCCCATGGATAACTCTTTAACGGCATATGGATAAATCTGTTGTTCATTCAGTTGCTCGCGCAGCTCCCGGAGTCTGCGGAAAACCGGTCTTGCACTGTCCGGTCCGCCTGTGAGCGGTGCCATGGTCATGAGGCCGATTACGCGTATGTATGGCAATTGCGCCAGCTGCCGGGCGAATTCCTCCAGACCCTCCGGAGCAAGCCCGTGTTTCGTGTCCTCACCCGATACATTCAATTGGATGAAGCATTTCACCGGCTCCAGTCCAAGCGCTCCGGCCTTCCGGTTCAATTCCTCCGCCAGGGAAAGCCTGTCCAGAGAATGGATGTAGGCAAACTTGCCGATGACATCCTTCACTTTATTGGTCTGCAGGCTGCCGATAAAATGCCAGACCGCCCGGTCCCCAATGGCTTCCCACTTAGGTCTAACATCCTGCCAGCGGTTCTCCCCGATGTCCGTTAGCCCCGCAGCCAGCACCGCCTCCGCTGTCTCCAGGGAGGTGTATTTGGTTACGGCAACGACCGTTACCTCCTCCGGCTGTCTGCCGGAACGGCGGCATGCCGCCTCAATCCGGCTGCGTATGGCAGCCAGTCTGCCTTCCATATCCATTCCAACGTCTCCTTCAACCACTCTGTCAAACCCAACCGATCCATGCAGCCATCCGTCCGGTCCGCCCGTTTTCCTTCCGGTGGGAGAAAAACTGGGATACGGCACAGCTGGTGCACAAATTAGTCATTTCGATATGTTGCGGCAAAATTCCTGCTTCTATCATAATTTTCCGGTTTATTTCTTGCAAGTTCAGCATGAATTTCCCCGGATTGACCGGGCTCGGACGAAAAAAGGGCTCTCCCTGAAGGCCGGTTTGGGCGGTGACGCTGCCCGTGACACGGTCATCTACCTCATAGCAGCAGGCTCCGATGGAGGGTCCGATGGCGGCATAAAGCTCCGCCGGGCGGGTGCCAAGGGTTTGCGTCATGGCTTCTGCGGTACGGCGGGCGATCTGCTGCACCGTTCCCTTCCAGCCGGCATGGGCAAGCCCAACAGCCTGATGAGCAGGATCGATGAAATACAAAGGCACACAATCCGCGAACAGGGCGGCCATCATAATGCCTCGGTCTGCCGTAATGAAGGCGTCAGCCTCCGGGAAAGCATCGGTCTGCTCAAGGGTACCGCGTCCCCTGTGTGCCGGCTCTACCGTCTGCACCCTGGCCCCATGAACCTGCTCCCCGTACGTCCAGGCCTCCAGAGGGGTTGCCAACGCACCTGCCAGGATCCTCCGGTTGTCCACCACCACAGCCGGCTCGTCGCCCACATGCAGACCCAGATTAAGGGTGGCATAAGGTGCGCTGCCGGTTCCGCCGTTTCTTCCCGTAAAGCCTGCGGAGAGACCGGGAAATTGGCTCATCCAGCCGTCCAGCCGGTAGAACTCCACACCATTCTCCGCTATATATTGAACAAAAGGTTCCATAATTCCTCCTGAAAGCATGCTCACTGCCAACGAATAGCTTAATCATTATACCACGAACGGGGCAGCTTGAAGCATGGCGTGCTGCCACATCACCAACGTCCCTGCGCAACAAACCCACAGGGAAGGCGGCAGCATATGCCGGCGCCTACCTGTCCCTGTAGTTGGACCGCCCGTAGTCACGGTCCCGTTCCCTGTCCTTGTCTCTGTCGCGCTCCTCTTCATCCCGGTACAGCCGGGTGTCATCCAGCTTCACCAGAATCACATCCATGCCGATCTTCACAATGTTCCGCCAGGGGATGACCACTTCGGCACCGCTCCCCCAAAAGCCGAACAGCTTGCCGGATGCGGGAACCACAATAGACTCGATCCGCCCCTGCCGGAGATCCAGCTCCAGGTCATTGACGGAGCCCAGCTTTTTCCCGTCGACAATATTGATGACATCCTTCGATTGAAAATCGGAAATCTTCATGGCCATATCACCACCACTGATCCTTTTTCAAAGTTGTTCCCGCGGGAAGGCCGCAAGGGGCAGGCTATTACCCATTATATGAGCCGCCCCGGCAAAATGTCCGGTCAACGTGAATTTTCCTTCGGTGCGTCGGCGGATAACCCGGCGTACAGATACTGCAGCTTAACAAAACAGCACCCGGCGGCCGCAAAGCCGAAGGTGCTGTTCGTAACCCTTTACATATATTGCGTCTCGTTATCACATGCCTCATACCGCAGCTCAAAACAGCCGTCGGCGGTCAGGCAATGCTCTGTTTCGTCGAACCGGGGTGCCAGCTCCCGGCAATAGGTGGCAAATGCATCCAGACTGCCATATTCCTCCACCGAGCCGCATTGACACAGATAAGCCGCGCGGCGGGCATAAGCCCGCTGCTCACAGTGGAAGATCCGGTCGTGATGGGCAACCAGCGGAGCGCTGCACCATACCCCTACACAGCCTTTGCCCTTTTGGCCGAACAGCCATGCGCCCTGCCGCTCCCACCGGTCCAGCTTCTCCAGCGGGAAAAACAGATGGGTGAACCCGATGGGATGCCGGTCATCGATCACGTATACCGCCCCCAGCAGGCTGCCCTCCTGCCGGACGGCAGGCATAATTCCGTTGCCGTACCAATAACCCGGTCGCATCCCCCCGTCATCCGCAGCCTCCCCGGGATGATTGGCGAAAATCAGGGTCTCTCCATCCAAGGCCGCCGTCCACATATGCTGCTGATAGCCGTAAACGCCCGGCTCAAACCGGGTGGTGCCGTGGAAGCTTTCATTCAGGGATTTCACGTAGGCGTTGGATTCCATATCCACTCCCGGCTCCAGCATCACATTCTCCCAGAACCGGGGAGCCGCGTCCCTGCGCGGAGATTGCACAGAGGTCAGGGCATAATCCCGCTTTTTCAGCAGCTTCACCCAGGCATTGCCCGTCTGATAGGCCAATGTCTGGGCCTGCTCCATCAGCGCGCCAAGCCCTTCCGGAAGCTTGTACCGGCTGTTCATCATAAAAACCATCCATTCGCTGTTTCCATAAGGCGCCCCGGGATTGGCCAGATGGACCAGCGCTTGCACCGATTGGGTAAAAGGAAGGATCACCGAGCGGTATACCCGGCCTTGGGGAGCAATCATCGACCCGCGGAAGGTGTGCGCCGCAATCTGCCGCAGCATCAGATCCAAGAGAGCTTCCGCCCTCCGCGCCTCGGGCTCCTCCATGAAGTCCGCCACATTCAGCAGTGCACCCAACGTTACGCACATATAATCCGCGCTCAAGAATTCCTCGAAGCCGTACTCCTCCACATCCTCCAGCCACTGCCGCACACGGTCCAGGGCTACTGCGGCAACCTCTTCTCCCGATCTGCCGGACCGGAGGAAACGGCTGCCGGGATAACGCCTTCCCGCCATATAAGCGCAAACATAAAACATCAGCGCATGGTTCTCGCTCCAGAAGCACATGCCGTCCGTGCCGTCCTCCGTCATCCAATACCGGTAGGCCAGAATAACCTCCTCCGCCTCAGGCAGCAATTCTTCCGGCAGGAGGGAGAATTCCATCATTCTCAGCAGCCCGGCCAGAAAAAAATCCGAACAATCCTCCCTCCGCCGGATCTGGTCCAGCGCCGTGCGGAGATGCTGCAGGTCGTGAGGCCCCTGGCTTCCCAGCATCCGCCGGGCCAGCACATAAAACAATCCGAACCGCAGCGGCCGGTACTCCCCCTCTCTCCCCAAACCACACAGCTCCGCGTACATGCGCCGGGTATGGGCATACCCGCCAATCCTGTCATCATCACCGGAAGACACAGCCTTAGCAGGCCGCTTATGATGGAGCAGCTCAATCCGCCGGAACCGCCGGATTCCTTCTATCTCCCCGCTGACCACAACCATGGTCTTCTCCGGACGCAGCTCAACCGTGCCCGCTCCGGTTATATCCTCCCCTTCCTCCGCAAGCCCATCTTCTTCATAGGCAAGCCGGATGGTGCAAGGAGGCGCCGGAGGAAGCCGGAGTCTGCCCTTATAGAGAGACAGGTCCCCAAGCCAGCGGTCCAGCTCTAGCAATGGGCGGGCCGCACCGGCATCCGGCAGGTCAAACCGGATTTTGTCCGTATGTGCCCCAAGCTCCACTCCGATAATGTTCCGGGTATCCCGGATCGCCAGATTCTGCACCCGGAGAATCAGCAGATTGGATCCGGGCTTCAGCTCCAGCTGCGCCTCCAGCCTGCGGATGGGTTTGTACACGGGCTCCGCCTCGGATGCCGCCAGTACGCCGTTTAGCCAAAGCTCCACAGCGGCATAGGTCCACATGGATACAGGCACCGTAAGCCTTTCATCCGTCTCCAGGACGGCTGCAGCCAAAAACTCCACCCTGTGGGGTGTCCGCGAAAACATGGGAAGATTGATAAATCCACCGACAGCTTGATGAAGCTCCCAAGACATGTCCAGCTCGCTGGGCTCTCCCAGACGGATGCCGCTGCATGGGGCAGGCAGGCCGTGCTCCGCCACAATGGAACGCAGATGCTTTTCGTAACGGAGCTGGTTTTTGTCGGCAGCCTCATCCTTCCATTCCGTTAACCGGGGGCCCGAAAGCAGATAATAAGGGATAAACCGGTCTGCTGCATAAGGAACGCCTTCATCTTTCCTGGCTGTCATGTTCTCCTCCGCCTCTCTGTCTGTTGGCACTGCAAAGCGTCATTTTTCCTTATCCGCATACGCCTGCTTAAACTCCGACGGCGTGACGCCTGTATGCTTCTTAAACAGCTCGCTGAAATATTGCCGCCCTTCGTAACCGAGAGCCAATGCAATGTCCTGCACCGCCATTCCCTGCGTCAGCATCTCCTTGGCACGTTCCATCCGCTCCGCAGTCACAAACTGGGCCACCGGGTAACCCGTCACCTTCTTGAACAGGTTGGCGAAATAGCTGCCGCTTAAGAATACAAGCCGGGCATAGTCGTTGACGGTGTTATTCTCATGCAGATGGTCGCGGATATAAGCAATCACCTGATCCACCACCTGATTGGCCGCATCCGTATGCTTCTGCTCCATGGCCATACAGCCCAGGGTACACAGCTCCTTCACCGTTTCCCGCAAATCCCGCAAGGAACAGACTCCGGCATCCTTCAGCCGGTGGGCCTGCCTCTCAAGTGGCTTCATCTCCGCAGGAGACAGCTTCTCGGCGAACACGCGGTTCATCAGAAACGCCAGCTCATAATACCTGCCCTTCATCATATCCGGGGGCGGGGCTGTACCGTTGACATCGGCGGCAAACAGCTCCTCCAGCAGCTCCAGAGCCTTGGGCAGATTTCCCGACCGCAGCAGGAAAAACAGCTCCTTTTCCTTCTCTGCGGCATACTGGGGAGCCGCTTCATCCACCGGCTGCACCTTGCGGTAGCTGTACACGCTGTTGCCGCCGGTATAGAAATTGTAGGACAAGGCCGTTTTGGCCTGGTTATAGGAATAATAAATGTCGTGAATATGAGGTACCGCTTCTCCGATTCCAAGGGAAATAGTGAACTTGGAGTATTTGGCAATATTCTCCCGGCACAGCTCTGCCAGCGCTTCCGTATCGGTTGCCGCGGCGGGGTTAATTACAGCTGCGAACCGGTTGGAATGATCCCGGAATATGAAACCCTTGGTAATGCTGCGGATGGTTTCCTCCAGAATATTGTGCAGGGTGAAGCGGATCAGCTCCACCTCCTGAACGGGACTGGCTCCTGTACGTTCTGCGAAGCCGTCGATCTCTGCCAGCAGCACGGTAAACCCCTCGCGCTCCAGCTCAATGTTCAGGAAGTCCCACCGTTTGGCCGCCTGCTCCGCCGGAGCGGGATACTGCAGCAGCAGCTGGAAATATTCCTGCCGCAAATAAGGCATACTCTCCCGCAGCTTCCGCTCCATGTCCCGGTACTGCTTCTCCTGGCGGGCCTCCTCCTCGATTGCTGCCTTGGCCTTCAGCACAAGCTCCACAATCTGCCCGGGATGAAAGGGCTTGATCACATAATCGAAGGCCCCTAGTCTGACCGCCTGCTGGGCATACTCAAAATCCGTATACCCGCTGATAAAAATGGTCTTCATACCCGGACATACATGCTCCAGCTCCTTCATCATCTGCAGCCCGTCCAGCCGCGGCATACGGATATCCGTCAGCACAATATGAGGTTTGGTCTGCAGAATCAGCTCCCGCCCGGCCACACCGTTGCCAGCTGTCCCCGCAACCGTGATACCGTAATCCGGCCAAGGGATGCCCCGGGAGATGCCCTCCACCACATCGGGAACGTCGTCAATGATGCACAGTCTGATTTCCTCCGTCATGCCGATGCCTCGCCTTCAATGGGAATTTTGATGACAGCCCGGGTGGACCGGCAGGGCTCGCTGGTGAAGGACAACTCCGCCGTTTCCCCGTGCAGAAGCTTAATCCGCCCGTACACATTCTTCAGCGCGTAGCTCTTTTTGGCCGGCTCCTTCTGCAGCATCCCTTCGGTTACCGCTTTAACATCCATGCCGGAGCCGTTATCCTCCATCTCCAGCAGCAGGAACCCGCCGGAGCGCCTGGCGGTGATCCGGATGAAGCCTTCCTCCTCCAGCTCGCGGAAGCCATGGAGTATGGCATTCTCCGCCAAGGGCTGGAGTATGATTTTGGCCACAGGAAGCGCGAGAAGGGCGTCGTCCTCCACCTGGATCTCATATTGAAACAATCCCCTGTAGCACTGCTGCTGCAGGTTCAGATAGTGGCGGACATGCTCCAGCTCCTTCTCCAGGGTGGTGAGCTCGCTTCCTCCGTTCAGCCCCAGCTTGAACAGCAGGGATAAGGAGGTAATCATATCCGTCACCTCCTGATTGCGGGAGGCAACGGATTTCCAAATCATCGCATTTAAGGTGTTGTACAAAAAATGGGGATCGATCTGGGCCTGCAGCGCCTTAATCTCCATCCTCCGCTTTTCGCCCTCGGCCTCCTTCACCTCATCAATGAGGGTTTCCAGCTGCTCCAGCATCCGGTTGAACTTATGGCCCACCTGGGTCACTTCATCGTCATACCTGCTGTCGAATCGGACATCCAGATGGTTGTTCTCCACCTGCCGCATCATGCTTTGCAGACGGTGAAGCGGCTTTAAGAGGAACCCGGACATACCGTTGGCCGCCACCAGAGCCGCCAAGGTACAGGCCGCCATAATCAGGAGCGAGGTGGTTTTGATTTTGTTCACGTTTTTGAGGAGGGACTGCTGGTCCTGGATGCTGACCAAAACCCAGTCTGCCGCCAGATCGAGTCTGGCGTAGTTAACCAGGTTGGTTCGGCCCTCCGTCTCCAGCTTAAGGAAGCCGCGTTCGTTTTGTTGGAGGGTATGAAGCAGCTCCGCATCCTCCGGCAGCCCTTCCCTTTCACCCAAATTCATCACCGGCAAGCCGGTGGTTAGAGACACCAGATAATACCCCGTGGCTCCACCGGGCAAACCGTCGGCCACCAGAGAACGGAGCACCTCCTCCTTGAGGTTGGCCAGCACATACACCCCGCTGACGCTTACATCCGTAATCGGCTTCATCACCAGCGTGATCACCTTCCTCCGGTCCATAAACAGAGGATCCGCATGGCTTTCCACCCACAACACCTGGTTCATGTCCGGGATTCTTGCGCCAATTGAGGTGTTTTCCAAACGGACACTGGGTGTGCGCAGATCGCTGGTGGCAAAAAACTCCCCGATGGGAGTGGAGATGAGCACGGAAGCGATGGACATGTCTGTCAGCTTCATCTGGGCCAGCGGAATCTGCAGCTCGGAAAGCCGCTGGTAGTAGTAACCGGGAGAGGCTGCATAAATATCCTTCATAATATTTTTGAAGGGATCGCTGAGCATCATGGAGGAGGTGGACACAATGGCATTCCTCAGCCGTTCGTTCAGCACCTGGGCCGATTTAATCAGCGTATTCTGGGCGGAAACCGCAGCCTCCTGCTCCGTGGAGCGGTAGGCGATCCAGTAGGATACCAGCCCCGTCAGCGCAGTGGCCGATACGGCCAGCACCAGAAACGACAAAAGCAGCCTGCGGCGCAGGCTTAGCCGGTAATAAAATGTTTTCATAGGCGGAAGCCTCCTTTCCGCAGGCCGGGAATAGAGAACAGACGCGCTGAGGGAGGTTCAACGCGTCTCTCTGAATATTAGGTTACTTGGCCATGCTTCCCTGAAGGGCAGCAGGATCAAATGCGGAGTTGGCGGCTGCTTTGGTATCGCCTGCCTCCTTGGCTTTTTTCAGGCCGGTATTGTACCGGGTGGTCAAATCCTTGAGTACAGCGGATGCGTCGCCGCCCTCCAGAATGTACTTGATGACCGCGTTGCCTGTTTTCACACCCTCCACCTTAGCTTCAGTTGCCGACAATGGAGACGGGGAATACAGAGCATCATATTTGGTGGGAAGGAAATTGCCGATGCCCGGAATGGAAGGTTTGGCCGCCACGGAGTTTACATCAGGCACGATGGAAATGCCGAAGCCTTTTTCCTGATAGTCCTTCTGTACCTCAACGCTGTACATATACTCCATGAACTTCCACGCCGCTTCCTTGTTCTTGGTGTTTTTGTTCATGCCAATGTAGTTGCCGGCCAGTACGGACACGGTTCCGTTCCGGCTGCCGTCAATGGTCGGCGGCAGAGCCGAATCCCAGTTGATCTTGGTGGGGAATTGATTCTGGTAAACACCCGGCTCGCCGGAATGGTTGAAGTACATGCCGATCTTGCCGGCTGCGAACTGTGCACGCAGGGGGTCGATATCCAGGGATTCCACTCCCGGCAGCATACTGCCGTCTACCTTCATTTGGCGCAGCCCCTCCAGAAGAGGCTTGTACACGCTGAAATCATATTCCCCTGTTTTATAGTTGTAGCCGTCAATGGTTGAGGTCCCGGAGAGGGTCATAATGGGATTGGCGACCCGGGTGAAGGCCGAGGATGCACTCTTGAAGTTGCCGGCAAAGCCGTAAGCGCCCACATCCTTATTGGCCTCGGTCACCTTCTTCGCGTAATCCACCATCTCGGCAATGGTTTTGGGCGGTTCAGTCAGCCCGGCCTTGGCGAATAGATCCTTGTTATAGATCAGCCGCCACAGCTGGCCGGTGCTGGGCAGGGAATAGGTTTTGCCGTCGAAGGTATTGGCTTCCGCCACCATCATTTTACTGAAGCGCGCCTTCATGTCACTGGACATAAGCTCATCCAGAGGCATCAGGTAGCCTTTTTTGACGAAGCTGACAAAATCGGTGGTGCGGAACACATCGGGAGCCTGGTTGCTGGCAAAGGCAATGTCTACCGACTGGGTAAAGTTGTCCGCCATTACGGTCATTTCCACTTCGATGCCGGGATTATTCTTGTTGAAGGTTTCGATGACCGACTTGATAAAATCGGCATCATGGCGGTCAATTGTCCAATAGGTAACCTTGGTTTTTGCCCCGTTGGCTGCTGTTGCGGCCGGGCTTCCTTGGGCTGCGGAGCCGTCAGAGCCTCCGGTGCCGCAAGCGGCAAGAGAAACGGCGAGAGACAAACTCAGCAATGTGCCTGCAACTTTCATTTTCATGTCTGTAACCCTCCTAGTATGAATTATTATATGAATAACATTCGGCGAGCCGCAAGGCTTGCTCCCTGGGGGCTCCATTCACCCTTTGACGGCACCCGCCGTCACCTGCATGAAGGACTTGCTTGCGAATAGATAGACGATGAGCACCGGCAGGAAGGCGATACACGCCCCGGCCATCATCAGTTGGTTCTCCGCGGCTGCCCCGATGCCGTAGCGCAGATTGGCCAGGCCTACGGTCAGCGTTTGGAGCTTGGGATTGGTCATGGTAAAAACCAGAGGCAGAATATATTCGTTCCAGGCCCCCCGGAAGGTGAACAAGGCCGTAACCGCCAGCGCCGGACGCAGGAGCGGCAGCACAATCCGGAAAAAAACGGAGTAGAAATTGCAGCCATCGATATACGCCGCCTCGTCCAGATCCTTGGGGATAGCACGGAAGAAGCCGATGAGCATAAAAAAGGTGGAGGCGTGGGCGCTTATGAGAATCAGGATGACGCCCCACAGGGATCTGTTCAGACCAATGGCTACCATCAGGTCAAATTGCGGACGCAGCACAACGGCTCCGATGGAGATAAACATGGTGCTGGCCTGCAAAGTCACATAGAGCTTCTTACCCGGGAACCGGTTGCGGTCCACTGCATATGCCGCCATGGCGGTAACCAGCAAAGTGCCCACCGTTACGGCAATGCTGATGTAGAAGCTGTTCCACATAAACCGGCCGAAATTGGCCTGCTTCCAGGCGGTGGCGTAGTTGGAGAATTGCCAGCTGGAGGGAAAGAAGGTGGCTCCGGAGGTCAGCTCCGCATTGGTCTTGAAGGAGCCGAGAATGGCCATAGCGACGGGCAGCAGGGTGAATAAGGCGACGATGACAAGAAACAGCCACATAATGGTTTTGCCGCCCCGGGTGCCGAACCGCAGGCTGTTCGGAATTTCTTTGGTTGACATAAGGCATCCTCCTCCTATTCCTGGCTCAGCCTTTTTGACATATAGAAGTACAAGCCGGTAATGATGCCCACGATGATGGCGGTAACAAAACCCACAGCGCTTCCGTAGCCCAGCTGCTGCACCGTGGTGGAGGTGGTGGACACCGGGAAAAACAGCTTGTACACATATAGGTACATAACCTCTGTTTTACCGAAGGGTCCGCCCTCCGTCAGCACCATGATGCTTTCGTATCCCTTCAGGGCTGTGATAATGGCCAGCATGATGATCATTTGGAGCACACGGCCCAGCATGGGGATGGTGATGTACCAGAATTTCTGCACCGCATTGGCCCCGTCCAGGGAGGCGCTTTCATAGATATCCTCCGGTATCCCCTGCAGCCCGGCTATGAACAGAAGCATATAGTTGCCGATGGCGCCCCAGACTGCGGTAATGATTACCGTAAGCATGGCATACTTGGGACCCAGCCAATCCAGTGGAGAAACACCGAATTTGATGAGAAACTGGTTTAACATCCCGTTGAAGGAATTGAAGATGGAGAAAAATACAATCGCCATCACGGACGAGCTGATGATGGTGGGCATGAAATAAACCGCCCGGAGAAAGCCCTTTCCCTTGAGTCCTCTGTTCAGGATAACGGCCAGGATCAGAGAGATGGGCAGGGTGATGATGATCTTCCCCCCGGCATAGATGAAGGTGTTGTACACAGCATGCCAATATTCCTGATCCCGTAACAGCCGCGTGAAATTATCCAAACCGATGTACTGGGGAACACCGTACCCCTGATAATCGAAGAACATATAACGCAGCGCCCAGGCTATCGGGTAGATCCCCAGGACCAGGGTCAGAAGCAGGCTGGGAAAGATAAACACGTACGAGTTGAAAAGCTGCATCCGTTGTTTCATAAGGTCTGTCTCCTTCCTTCCGTTCGTCGTACCTTGAGTATACGGCAAGACGCGGATCAGGCAGGAAGGGCAAAGCAACTCTTCCGCACACGACAATTCAACTTTTTTGGGGCGGGCGGTGCGTAAACATGACAAAAACCCGGCTTGCGCCGGGCTCCTTTATGGGGAGTTTATGATTTCACATGTTTTTGCATCTGCGAAATGGCCGACTTCTCCAGCCGCGATACCTGGGCCTGTGAGATGCCGATTTCATCCGCAACCTCCATCTGTGTTTTTCCCTCGAAGAAACGCATGGACAGGATCATTTTCTCCCGGTCGTTCAGCTTGCGCATCCCTTCACGGAGGGCAATACCTTCAATCCAGGAGATGTCCTTGTTCTTGTCGTCGCTGATCTGGTCCATCACATAGATGGGGTCTCCGCCGTCATGATAGATGGGCTCGAACAGGGATACCGGGTCTTGAATGGCATCCAGCGCAAAGACCACATCCTCCTTGGGCACGTTCAAGGCTTCCGATATTTCATAAATGGTGGGCTCCCGCGAATTCTGGTTGGTCAAACTGTCGCGGACCTGCAGCGCCTTGTAGGCGATATCCCGCAGGGAACGGGAAACCCGGATGGGGTTGTTGTCGCGCAGGTAGCGGCGGATTTCCCCGATGATCATCGGCACCGCATAGGTGGAGAACTTCACATTCTGGCTTAAGTCAAAATTGTCGATAGCCTTCATCAGGCCAATGCAGCCTACTTGGAACAGATCGTCCACAAACTCTCCCCTGTTGTTGAAGCGCTGGATGACGGACAGGACCAGCCTGAGGTTGCCGTTGACCAGCTTTTCCCGGGCCAGGCGGTTATTTTTCTCCTGCAGCTCGACGAATAATTCCCGCATTTCTGCGTTGGTAAGGACAGGCAGCTTGGATGTATCCACGCCGCATATCTCGACTTTATTTCGGGTCATCGTGATTACCTCCCAAGGAGAAACATTACTGTTCATTATCTCCTCGGATGGGTTTTTTATGCGTATGGAGGATTGCAGCCTTCACACCGGTTTTGGGCAAGGAGTTATCCGGACACGCAGCCTCGGCGATGCTAACGAATCTCACAGGGCTTATTTGGCGAAAAAGTGGGCGGATGGAAATGTAACGAATCTGAGCCAGGCTATTGCTTGCTCCATGCCCGCGTTTTGCTTCTTTTAGCCGAAATAAGGCGCCTCAGATTCGTTAGAGTAGGGAGAAGGGCTAAATTGGTGAAATAGCGTGGCTAAGATTCGTTAGAAAAATCGGCTGCTCCATTCGCTACTTCTCCGCTTCCTCTGCAAATTAAAAACGCCCGGGCCGGCGCATATGCGCATCAGCCCGGACGGTATTACCGTGTCCGTTTATTGCCATTCCTTTTCTTACACCATCTTATTGAACTCCTTGCGCAGCCGCTTGATGATCCGCTTCTCCAGCCGGGAGATGTACGACTGGGAGATACCCAGCATGTCAGCTACATCCTTCTGGGTTTTCTCCTCCCCGTCGGTCAGTCCGAAGCGCAGCTCCATAATGGTCCGCTCCCGCTCCGTCAGCTTATCCAGAGCCTTGTGCAGCAGCTTCCGGTCCACCTGCTCCTCAATGTTGCGGTAGATGGTGTCATTCTCGGTGCCGAGCACGTCCGACAGCAGCAGCTCGTTGCCGTCCCAATCGATGTTAAGAGGTTCGTCGAAGGAAACCTCCGAGCGGATTTTGCTGTTGCGCCGCAGATACATCAGAATTTCATTCTCGATGCACCGTGAGGCGTAAGTAGCCAGCTTGATCTTTTTTTCCGGGTCAAAGGTGTTGACCGCCTTGATCAGGCCGATTGCGCCGATGGAAACCAGGTCCTCAATGTTGATTCCGGTATTCTCGAACTTCCGGGCTATGTAAACCACCAGCCGGAGGTTCCGCTCAATGAGCATCGCCCGGACAGCGGCGTCTCCCGATGAAAGGCGGGACAGGAGAAATTCCTCCTCCTCCCGGGTCAAAGGCGGCGGCAGGGCTTCGCTTCCTCCGATGTAATAGATTTCGTCGCTTTTTTTGCCCAGCAGAATGAGAAATTTGTAGTAGTACAGTTGCAGCATCAGCCGCCATTTTGCTTGCATGTAGCGTACCTCCTGTTGATACTAATTAATCCGACAGCAGCATAGGATGGATTATGGCCTGGTAAGAGCCGTCCGCACTCAATTGGCCCCCGTCGAAGCCGATCAGCACCTTCCCGGTTTCCCAATCCCGTCCCCCATAATGGAGCTGCACCTAATCCGGACGGATGGCCAGCATAAATTGAGTGGTCCGGTTGACTCCCCGGTAG
>JAEWAA010000683.1 GCA_023391955.1 Bacillota bacterium
ATGCAGCACATCAGCCTGAATGCCATACCGGTTCGAACCCGGAACGACGGTTGGGGATGTAGCAAGATACACGGCAGGATGGGAGTCTAAATCACGGTAGCTCTTGATGAGCTTCAGCGCATGATCCACATACTCCGCTTTATACGCATCCCAGTTCAGCGCCTTGGAGTCATTGGTTCCCAGCATGATGACCACAACATCGGGCTGGAAGGCCTGGCTCTCCGTATATTTCTCCTGGTGCACATAACCTTTTTTTGCACCTCCGGAGTCGGTTCCTTGCTCCAGCATGGTGGCGCCGCTTACACCGAAGTTTTCCACCTGATAGCTTGCACCCAGCAGGGCTTGCAGCTTAGCGGGATACTTATCCTCGGGTTTGATGGGACCGGCCGAATCGGACCCAAAGGTAATGCTGTCACCCACGGCAGCAACCTTGATCCTGGGTGTTTCCGGCTTGGTCGGGTCGACGATACTGACCTTGAAGTCGTCGAAATCGATGGAGCCGTTAGGCATATTATCGATGCCGAACCGTTGGCCAGTCAGCTTGGTGCCGCCTGTATGGCGGAAGCTGAAATCAGTTGCTACCGGAACAGGGTCGTTATCCATATAGACCGTATATGTCTTTTTGGCCCAATCCCCCAGCATTTTGAAGGTATGCCATTGGTTATAATTGAAGGATTTAACGCTGACCTTATCCGCATTGGACGTGCCCTTATGCACCTTAATCTGGTGTACTCCACTTGCATTCTCAAAGGCCGTGACCATGGAGAAATTGTTGGTCCCGCTGTCGTTGCGTACCATGGCGCCGTTGGCATACTGGAAGTTTCCATTGAATCGGGCCCGGTATTCGATCACGATCCGCTCATTGGCAGCAGCTTTCACCTCACCCGTATAAGGCAGGAACAGATCGGCCTTGCCTGCAGTAGAAGCTGTGGTGAGATGCAGGAAGGAATTTCCATCCTCCTCCTGCACACTGGCCGTTGCGCCATTGGTCATCCCCTCGATATGGAAGCCATAAGGGAATTTGCCCACTTCATCTCCGGAAAAATCTCTGTACGCATTGTAGGTCTTGCCGTCCCGCGTAAGCACCAGAGCATTGGGCAAAGCGGCTTCGGCCGCCGCAATGGCATTCAAGGCTTCGTCTGCCTGCTGCTCGGTCGCCGTCCCGCTACGGGCCAGAGTTTCCGCCGTATGGAGCGCATCCGTCAAGGCGGTATAAGCAGCCTGCCGGTATTGGCCAAATGCATCGCCAAGCGGATATGAGATTCCGGACATGGCGGCGCGTTTGCCATTCACCACCGCCTGGAGGCGCTGTCCGACTGTGCTCTCCGTCCGGAGGGAGGGATTCCATAGGGTATCCATTGGGGTTTCGCCGCTTTTGGTCAGGTAGATGCGGTCCACATACAGGCCGTCCTCCCGCATCCACAGGCTGAAGGCATGTTCCTCCGCTGTTGCTACAGTTACCTTACCTACGTTTTTCCAATGCCACTTCTCATCCAGATTATTGCTGAAAAACACATCGGTGGAGAAATTGCCGAGACTTCCGTCCAGCCCGCCGCGGATCGAGTCGGAGGCGTTGTCCACATACCGCCAGCGCAGCCAAACGTTATACGTGCCCGTGCTGCCAAAATTGATTTTGTACGTCAATTCGGGGCTGTACACGGGGAACTCGGCATTCTCCGACCACTGAGCACCCTTATCAGGAAGACGCATGGCCATGCCGGTGTCCGATTGGGTGAGACGCCAGCCGTTGGGGATTTTTCCCGGAACCTGCACGGCCTTATCCCGTTTGGAGACCGTATAGGCCTTCATGTCGGCCGTGATCTCGCTCTCCGATTCCAGCGCATGCTCCATGGCGTATTCAGCTTCCAGGCTTACCTTGCCATCCGCCTCCACAAAAGCGCCCTTTCCCCACTCAGCGGGAATGTTCTTCGGTTCTGCCGGTGTTGGCGTCCGGGGCAGGAGGGCGGTGCCCGGGTGAAATGCCTTGTTATATTCAGGGTGATAGCTCTCATCCGGGCCAAGCTCGCTTGGAATCACACCCTCCGGGCCTGTGTACAGCACCAGCTTATCAATCATAATGAAGCTGTCCACCATCCACAGCTTAATGATGTGTTTACCGGTGGAGAGAGACGGCAGTGTTACCACATGCTTCTCGATCATATGAAACAGGTTGCTCACCCAGATGGTGCCCTGTCCTTCATCAGCCGCTGCGGATTCCACGATAACGGGGGCGCTGACATCCACAGATACGGCAAAACGCACCTTCCCCTTGGCGTTCAGCGTGGGAATCCGGTAGACCTCCAAGGGAAACTGGCCGGAGGAGGTCAGGCTGATATCATATTCCAGGCTGGGGGCAGAGACGGTAACCGCACTTTCCTCCACAGCCCCCAGATCTGGAGAATATGCGCGGACTACATCCCCGCCAAAGGCACGGCCTGCGTCACGGATGATTTGCCAGGTCTTATCCCCCTTGGTATTCAAACGGCTGTAATGCTCGGCCTCCATGGAAATATAACCGTCGGCCTCGGCATAACCGCTGATTGCAGATAAGGGAGCTGCCGGGTTTTCAACCGTTACCTGAATGGTCTTCTTGAGATGGGACCCAGTGTCGGTAATGGTAACCGTGGCGGCTGCGCCCTTATGGGCTTCCATATTAGGAACCGTTACGAATAGACGGGTCTCGTCAGTGACGGTCCCGGCAGCGGCGGAGAGCTGCACCCATGGCTGATCGGCAGTGGCCGTCCAATTGACGCTGCCTGCTCCCTTATTAAACAGATCGATGAATTTGCCGGCTTGATTGTAAGGGGAGAAAACAAGGCTGGAATGCTCCTGGGGCAGGGCTTCGCCCTCTGCCACAACCCCTAGAGCAGGCGCGCCCAGCACCAGCGCTGGTGTGCCGGGAGGCAGCTGGTTAATCACAGGGGGAGAGGCAACCTCCGGGTCAATGAAGCCTTTCCACTTGCCATCTGCAATCGTGCTGTAGTAAGCGATTTCGGCCTTCTTCGCCAAGTCGGCCTCCTGCGACAGCTTGAGCATACTGTCCGCAGACGTCATCCTGCCCTGATCAAAGGCTAAATTGCTTCGGTCCGCATAATAATAAGCCTTATTGACGTAATAGGCCCAGTTGATTTTGGATTGAACCAGCTCATAGAAGGGCAGCTTCTGCTTCTCCGGCAGCGCCTGGGAGATAGCCGCCGTCCGGTCGAACAGATCCTGGTACACGGCCATCCGTTTGGAGGCCTCATCCCCGTAGTGGGTCTGGTTGAACAGGCCATCCTTCATATGCTCCGGCTTGCGGACGATGGTGTGCTGGTAGAAGGTATTGAGAATATCGGCCGCTTCATCGCTATACATGCTACCGAAATGCTGGGCTGCCCAGTCCTTCAGGAATTGGTCCGCCTTATTCTTGTATTGCTCCACATCCCAGCCGTAACGGATAAAAAAGGTCATCTCCGCTTCCTGCGGCTTGATATCGCCCACATTCAGAATCCAGGATTTGCGGATGTTATGCTCCCAGGATTTGCTGAGCTCCTCCCCCACCACCGCAAGCGGAATGGAGCTGAGCCACATATAGCTTTGATCTACCGGAGCCCAGTAGGACACGTGGTAATACAAGCCATGGCCGCCCTCCCGTTCCCTTTCGGCGGCGTCCGGCATCCTCCGCATCATGCCGTGGTTATCGTCGCACCAGATGACGGTCACATTTTCGGGCAGATCAAAGGTAGGGTTATTATAGATGGGCAGCACCTCCTTATACGGGATCAGTGCCTGGAAGGAAGCCGCATATTTGTCCGGTCCGAGGATGTCCTTCAGCAGCTGCTGCTGGTCCCGGATAATCTCATTCATGAGGCCGGCTTTCCGGTCCTCCAGATTATTGCCAAGATGCTGGTATTCATCGTTCATGAGATTATGCGCATCGAAGGGTTCATCATGCAGCCCGCGCATCCCCAATGTCCATTGGGCGTCGGTATTCTTATGACGTTCGATATTATCCCGCCAGTATTGGAGCAGGGCGTCCTTGCTTACCGTATAGTCATACTTGATATCGTTGGCATTCAGGCCACGCTGCGCAGCATAGTCACTTTTCCAACTGTCCCACTCGTGGACATTGGTCCGCAAGAGCATATCGGGATGGCTGGAGCCCAGCACAATGCCGTATTCCTGCACCAGCTCAATATTGCCCGGCACATTGTTAATGGAGTTGACGTGCATGGCGGCCCAGATATAGTTGCCCTTCAGCCGGAGAATCAGCTCGAAGATTTTGGCGTAGGTTTTGGGCCCCATTGTATTGGGATCTTGGAACACCTCGGTTGCCCAGCGGCTGAGCTTTTCCTCATCGTTGAGGAACACCCCGCGGTACTGCACATCGGGCATATCCGTTATGGACGTTCCGGCTTTAACATAAACTGCAGTTTTGGCTGCAATAGCCGCATCGGCAAAAAAATACCAAGGGCTTATCCTCATCCGCTCGGACAGCTCGTATACCCCAAAAACAGCGCCCCGGGGATCCGAACCGGCTATCACCAGGGTATGTGAATCTATCACCTTGATGAGATAAGCCTCCCACTTGCCCTTGATGGCGGACACTTCGGCGGGAGTAATTTTGCCTGCGTCCACCAGGGTCTTGATCTGGGCGCTTCCGTCCAGCGTACCCACGATGACCACCGGGCCGGCAGGAAGAGTGGCTGCACTGCTTACAGAAGCATCCAACCCGGTGACCCGTTTGATATCCTCCTTCAGGTCATTGGCCACACGTCTGACAAGGGCATTGTCCTGGGCGTCAACCCAGAGGGCTGCCGCAGCTCCGTTAGCCGCCAACGGGAAATCGGCCGCTCCGCCTGATTCTGCGATGAATCCGCTGGTTCCGGTCTCTGCGGCAGGTCCGGCAGCTGCATAAACAGGCAGCATCCCGGCAAACAGGATGATGACCATCACCATAGCGAGGATACGTCTTATCTTTGCGATCACTTCAGCTCACCTCTTTTTATTTTGTATGCGCATACATTTTATCCCGTCCCCATTCTACCCTCCGCAGAACCCGATAAAAATGGAGGATCTTAAAATGTTTTTGTACCCGTTTTAGAAAGCGAGCCGCTTCCCCCTCCATCTCAAACATGCGTCTGCCGGCGATCTGTTGGCTATCGGACCGTAGAGCCGTTATTTTGCCGAAAAACATACTTCTGACGATTTCGCGGACACACGGGACGTTATTTCTCCTTTCGCCAGCTAAAAGCTGCTGTTTTCCCGGAAATAGAGGCTCCTCGGTCCGTTTGGACAAAAAAACACCCTTTTCTCGCCCAATAACTGCTCCTCGGTCCGTTAAGACTTTCCCTCTCCACCTTAAAACAAAAAAAGCGGTACAGAGCATTCGCTCCATACCGCTGTTGGTTGATGGTTTATTTCGCCGCCGGGCTGGCGCTTGCTGCCGGGCTAGCCGCAGTGCTGGCCGCAGGAGAGGCCGCTGCGCCTGCAGATGCTGCAGGGGAAGCTGCCGCACTTGCACTGGCTGCCGGAAGGGTGATTTTGAATTCCAGCTTGGGCAATTCGTTGGTGATGAAATCACCGATCATCTTGTCGGCAATCTCCGTCCGGATGTCTTCCTTCACTGCATCCACGGTTTGCACATCACGCTTGTCCACTCGAAGAATATGGTAACCGAAGGAGCTTTCGAAGGGCTGGCCAACCTGGCCTACCGGCTGGGTGATGGCTGCCTCTTTGAAGGCAGGATCCCATACGGAAGGACTTTGGTTTTCGTATTTGCCTTCCTTGTCCTTGGAGCCGGGGTCATCGGAATATTCCTTGGCCAGCGCCGCGAAGTCGCCGCCGCTTGCCAGCTTGGCTTTGACCTCATTGATCCGGGTTAAGGCTTCCTCCTTGGTCCGCAGCTCCTTGGTGCCGGTGGCGTCGTTGGGGTCCTTCAACGCAACCAGAATATGGGCTACCGATGCCAGGTCATACACATGGGGGTCTTCCTTCAGCTTGGCATCGTAGTTGGACTTAATTTGTTCGTCCGTTACCTTGCCGCTGGTATCCTTCAGCACGGTGGTGCTGAGGGTCACATATTTCTCCAGGTCCTTCTTGGTCACCTTCAAGGTTTCCAGCTGCTTGTCGAAGGCACCCTTCTCTTGGGAGTTATAATACTCCTCCATTTGCTTGATCTGGTCCTTGGCTTCCTTCTCCGCTTCCTTCTTGGTGTCGTCGGAGGCTTTGCCGGCCATGATCTTCAGGGTAGCCAGCTGCTTCAGCAGGTACTCCTGCATTTCCGGACTGCCGGCCATATCCCCGTACTGGGAGAAGAAAATGCTGTGGAACTGGGTCAGCTCCGTTTGCGTAATTTCCCCGCCTGTATAGGTAGCGGCAACGGTTTTGTCGCCTTCCTTCTTGCCGCAGCCGCTGACAATCAAAGCCGCGCCCAACATTACAGCCAAAGCCGCTTTGGGCAAGCGGGCATTCTTAAGAATTTGAAACATTCTCCAGTTCCCCTTTCGGTTTTAGAGCTTCCTTATATTGTACCAGAAACCGTTCCAACATACCGATGGACTGCTCCGGCGTCAAACCTTTGCCCTTCATAATCATCATGTTCGGGGAACCGGGCACAGGCCGGATCCGGTTCTCGAAGGCTTGCTGGCTGACCGCAAGCTTCTTCTGATCCACCTGCTCGGCCATATTGCCCGAGAAGAGAATTTCCACATCATCTCCGCGCTGCCGGATGGTTTCGATCCGGTACTCGGAGCCGTAAATCCGCAGACGGGCCACGGTAAGCAGATGTTTGACAGCCTCAGGGATGTCCCCAAACCGGTCAACCAGCTCCTCCTCAATATCCGCCACCTCGTCCAGGCTGACGGCTGTAGCCACTTTCTTGTAGATTTCTATTTTTTGCATACTGTCATAAATATAATCCGACGGTAAATAAGCGTCAAGCTGCATCTCGATTTGTGTCGAGAAGACACGCTTCTCCTCCGGCTCCTCCCCCAGCTCCACCTTGCGCTTCTTGATTTCCTCGGTGAGCATCTGGGAGTACAGGTCAAAGCCTACGGAAGCGATAAAGCCGTGCTGCTCCGCCCCCAGAAGATTGCCTGCGCCGCGGATGGACAAGTCCCGCATGGCAATTTTGAAGCCGGACCCCAGCTCCGTAAACTCCTTGATGGCCTGAAGCCGCTTTTCGGCCACCTCCGTGAGCATTTTATCCCGCTGGTAGGTAAAATACGCATACGCGATCCGGTTGGAACGCCCTACCCGGCCCCGCAGCTGGTAAAGCTGGGACAAGCCCATTTTGTCGGCGTCATGGACGATCAGGGTGTTGACATTGGGGATGTCCACGCCGGTTTCAATAATACTGGTGC
>JAEWAA010000044.1 GCA_023391955.1 Bacillota bacterium
GTGCCAAGCGGCGCCAGGGTCTCTGGCGCCGTGCTTTTGAGCGTCCGCAGGTTCAGCGCGGACGCCAGGCCATAGGCGAGGACGGCGCTGGCCGCGGCGCCCCCGATGCCCCAAGCGGGCACCAGGAGCAGGTTGCCCGCTGTTTTGGCCGCTGCAGCCAGGAACAGGCTGCGGGCCGGAACCCGCACCGCGCCCAGGCCCTGCAGCACACAGCCGCTGACAATGTGCAGCGTGGCGAACAGCGCGGTGAAGGACACCAGCGCCATGGCGGGCCAGCCCTCCGGCGACGTAAAGAACATCACGTTCACGGGCAGGGCCGTAGCCGCCAGGCCGAAGGCTGCGGCCAGCCCGGCCAGCCAGGTGAACCGCAGCACCGGCCTGACCCGGGCGGCCAACAGCCGGGGGTCCCGGGCGGCCTTGGCCTGGGCCACTGCCGGCACCAGAGCGGCGGCCATGGAGGTGGCCACCATCGTCACCAGCTGCACCAGCGGCAGCCCGTGGTTGTACACGCCGAACAGGCGGCTGGCCTCAGAGGCGCTCTCCCCTGCTGCCATCAGCTGCCGGGGGATGGTGAAGGTATCCACCAGAGTCAGCACCGGCATCGCCAGGGAACCCAAACATACCGGCACTGCATAAGCAGCAAACCGCCGCAGGAATACCCTTGGTGGTTCCTGTTTCCCCGGGAAGGCCGCAGGCTCCACCTGTCCGGTTCCGCTCTCCCCAGCATTCCCGCCTACTCCGCCGGTGCTTGTCCTTCCCCGTTTGATCCAAAACCACCAGGCCGCCAACAGTCCCGCTGCCGCTCCGGCGGCAGAGCCGAATACCGCACCGGCGGCAATCCGGTCCGCGGCTTCCTGGCGTCCCGTCAGCCAGAACAACAGCAGCAGCATAACGGCTACCCGCATAACCTGCTCGATCACCTGCGTCACCGCTGTAGGCACCATGTCCTGCAATCCCTGGAAATAGCCCCGTACCGCAGCCATAAGCGGCGCCGCCAAGAGGGCAAAGGATACGCTCCTGATGCCCGTAGCCGCAGCCCCAACGCCCATCAGCGCGGCAATTCCGTCAGCGGCAGTATACAGCACGGCAAAACCCGCCGTACCGGTCAGCACCAGAATCCAGGCCGCCCGCCGGAAGATTAACCGGGCCTCGGCCATGTTCCCGCACCCGGCCGCCTCCGCTACAAAGCGGGAGACAGCGATGGGGAAACCCGCCGATGCCAGTGTCAGAATAAACAAATACAACGGATAAACGGCGTTATAAATGCCAAAAACTTCATCGCCTGCGATATTTTGCAGCGGAATTTTCTGAAGCGTCCCCAGAAGCTTGGAGATCACCGTGGCCATCCCCAGAATGGCCGCCCCTTTCAGAAGAGAACTGCCCGCACCCGCACCGGGCCTTCCCTTCCGTCCGTCCTTCCGCTTCCCAGTGTTGTCCATGAATGAGCTGTCCTTTTCGCGGCGGCAAATTCTTCCTCTATCCTTCCGCCCCTTTAACTATACAGAATCCGGCGGTTCCACGCCAGCCCCGCCCTGTCCGGACGCCACGACAAAAAGCTTCCCCACAGGCCTGGGGCCTGTAAAGGAAGCTGGACATGGTTCACCCATAACCGATTATTGCTCCATTTGTTTGGCAAGAAACCCTGCTGCGGTTTCGGCCATCTTCACTTCCATTTGTCCCATCTTCACGCCCTCTTCCTTGCTGAAGAGAATGACGGAGCCGATAGGATCCCCGCTGGCCACAATAGGGGCCACCGTTATGGAGCTGTAGTTTTCCTGCACGTCCTTGCAGATTTCATAGGTGCCGGGATTTAGCTCTTGCACCGCCTTGCGCTGCTCCATGCAGCTTTCCACCAAGGAACCGATCTGCTTCTCCAGATAATCCTTCTTGGAGCCCCCGGAGATGGCGATAATGTTATCCCGGTCGGAGATCATTGTGATATGGCTGGTGCTTTCATACAGAGACTCGGCATACTCCTTGGCGAAGTCGCCAAGCTCGCCGATGGGCGAATACTTCTTCAGTATCACTTCTCCGTCGCGGTCCACGAATATCTCGAGGGGATCTCCCTCACGGATTCTTAAGGTTCTGCGGATTTCTTTCGGAATAACAACTCTTCCCAAATCATCAATGCGGCGTACGATCCCAGTTGCTTTCATGCTCTTGATGCCTCACTTTCCGCGAAAAGTAGTTGATCTCCTGATGCTTTATCACTGTGGATGGGAGCTCGAGGACTGTCCATAGTATTCATCTGTTGCCAGTGTCTTATGCAAGTTCCTGTATTCTGCTTGCGGGAAGGCTAATGGGGCATTGGGTTCCTCTCCCGGTGCTTACATTATGTCCTAAACTCTCCTTCGTCATCCGGTCCGGGGGATGTCTTGGTAAAACCTCTTTGCTTTTTTGTGATTCGACAAAAACAGTCATCTTTCTTTATCCAGGGGGATTATAATGTTCTCATAAGTTGGAATCGAAGTAAGCCCAATCCAAAACAGGAGGACAGTAACATGCAGCATTACTACCCTACGCCACCGCTTTCAACCCTCAAACGGCTGACCGTCACGGTTACCCTGGCAGCCGCCTTGTTATCATCAGCCTTTACCGGCATTGCCGCCGCTGAGGACAAGCAGGTCCCTACACCCGCGGCCGGATCCCCCGCCCCCTACTTTACTGACATCTCCGGCTCCTATGCTCAAAAGGAAATTACAGCGCTGGCCCAAGCGGGAATTCTCTCGGGTTATGAACAGGGGCACTTTTTTCCGGAGCGTCCCATTACCCGTGCAGAGCTGGCCAAAATTCTCGTGTTGGCAACAGGAAGAACGGAGAGCTCTTCTCCAACAGACTTCGCAGATGTGCCCGCGGACAGCTGGTACCGGGGATATGTAGCCGCATTGGCGGAAGCGGGTATTACGGAGGGATCTTCCGCCGCTGGTTTTTCGCCGGATGCCGATGTGACCCGTGAGGAGCTGGTTGTATTTTTTACCCGGGCCATGGGTCTGGGCAGTCAGGCGGCAGTATTCCCGGCAGACGCCGGGTTTACCGACTTTCCGCAGGTGGCGGATTGGGCCAAAACCAGTGTTGCCCTGGCCTCCAAAATCGGCTTCATTAACGGCCTGGATAACGGAAACGGCTCTCTGCGGTTTGCCCCCCGGGAGAAGGCGGAGCGGCAGGCCTTGGCTTTATTGGCCTATTCATGCTGGACCCGTCAGAGAGAGTTTACCGTCAAGGCGGAGGAGCTGCTGGGGCTTCAGCCCGCCCCTTCCACAACGCCCACTCCGGCATCCACAGGGAAAACCCCTTCCCAGAGTTCCCCGGGACAGATTTTCCGCGTAATCAAAGCAGCAGCTTATGACCGGACCACCGTTTTGGTGACATTGGACAAGGCAATTGAGAAAGAAGCCGATGTCAGAGCTTTTTCCTTTCCCGGCGGGCTTGAAGTAAAACGGACTGCCGTTAAAGCCGGTACCTCCACAGTGGTGCTCACCACCGGGCAGCAAACCCCCGGACAGCTCTACCGGCTTTATTATGATGAGGGCAATACCTTTACAGATATTACGGGCTCTGCCGATTACCTGACCGAGATTGACGGAGACAAGACGGGGATATTCAAGCTTAGCCAAGCGGATACGGTGTACGGGCCTTTAACCGGCACCGCTGTCATCCGTGGAGACTTGTACATCGAAGCTCCCCGGGTGAAGCTGCGTAATGTGAAGGTTTCCGGGAAGCTGGTTATTACGGAACAAACGGGCAGCGAGCCGGTTTATCTGGAGGATGTGCAGGTAGAGGGGGAAACCCTTGTGCAGGGAAGCGGAAAAGGCGGTGTTCATCTGACCGGAACCTTGCTGCATTCGCTAACTGTGAACAATCCCTTTGAGGCTACAGACATTATTGCAGATAAGGGTACACGGGTGCTGCAAACCACGCTGGCCTCCTCCACAGTGGTGAACCAGCTCCGCACACGTGAGCCTGTCCCCGTTTTCGAACAGGTAGTGATTCCCCCGGAGACTCCTGCCCAAAGCTATATGTCTCTGCAGGGCAGGTTCTACACGGTGGACGTCCATTCTCCTGTGTTTCTGCAAGCCCCGGAGGGAAGCATCGGGAAGCTGAACCACCCGGCTTCCTCCAAACCCGTCGTCCAAACCGATATGAACCTGCCTATTTTGGAGAAGGCCGTTATGTCCAGCGGCAAATTGGAGCTGCAATTCTCCCGTAAACCCGGGACGTTATCCATTGCTGATTTTGACATAGAAGCAAAGCTTGGTGAGAAACCCTTCAGCATCGACGGATGGACCTATGAGGCTCAGACCGGAACGTTTTTATTCCCTACGCTGGCTGTTGATTCTACGGAGCTTCTGAAGATTTCGATCAAAGCGAAAAACAGTGCCTTCGCAGGCCACCTTGAAGCGCATTTATCCGGCATCTCCGGCCGTATTTCGAATAAAAGCGGATTGCCTGTCGGGGGAATAAGGATTGTTTTCCGGCCTAAAACAGGGGAGGCCAAATCCGGTGGACCTTCCTGGGAAACGGTAACGGACCAAAACGGCCATTATTCCATCCGTTTAAGCCCTGGAGCATATATAGGGGAAATCATCGGTGATGCCTTTCTGCGGACTCAACTGGAGGGTGTTGCCGCTTCCGCCGCATGGACCCCGAGTGTTGATGCATCGGCCATTGGAACCTTGAAGGACAATGAATTCCGGATGGTGCTATCCTGGGGACTCCAGCCGCGTGATCTAGATGCCCACCTTTTGGGACCGGACCGGGCAGACAGCGGAAATGATCTGCATGCATGGTACAAAGCCTGGTTTGGGCGCTATGGTTCTTCCAGCCATATAGAGCTGGACCGGGATGATCCGGATTCTCCGGGAATGGAAACCATTACTGTGCGGAAGCCGGCCAACGGGCATTATGTATTTTATGCGCATCAATATTCCGGGGTGGCCCACTCACCCGGCAGCTCCTTGGCTACGGTTAGGGTATATCAGGGGTCGAATCCGGAGCCGCTGCATACGTATTCCATGCCTTTGGCGCCTGGCGGCAAGGAATATTGGGTCGTATTCCAAATGACGGTCAAAAACGAGGATATTTCCTTCACGGCCATGAATGAGTTCACCGATTCCGACCCGTGGAACAATGTGGGCAAGCTGGGTAATAACACCGAGATCCGCTCCCGCGTGTATCCCATTAATTCTGGAATCCGGTGGATCGAGAAGATCCCCCAGGGCACCACTGTGGAAGCCTTCAAGCAAACCCTGTCTACAGTAGATCCGGCAGCCCATCTAGAGGTATATGAACAAGACCGGACCACGGTTCGCACCGGCATTGTGCAAAAATTCGATATCGTCGTCATCACCGGCTCTAACGGCCTGGCCCGGCGGGAGCTGGAGGTCCGCACAGAGGATGCCCCTCCTGCAGCAGGCGCTGAAGTTACAATGGCTGCCTTATATGCATCATCCGATAATACCGTCACCAACGCTGTTTACAGCCAGCAGGTCGGGTCTCATCCCAACAGCAGTGTGAGCTCCTTTCATATTCCGTCATCCGCTTCTCATCTGCTGGTCCAATTCAATCAGGAGCTGGCCCCTGATCAGGAGGGACTCCAGGTTTATGTGAATGACAGTCTGCTTCCCAGCGGTTCTGTCCAGGTGCTGCCAGATCGGATATTGGCGCTGAATTTGTCACAGGTCTCCTCAGGCCGGGAGGCTGTTATCAAAATCACCCATCTCATAATAACCAGCGGGCAACTCAAGGCCAATCCAGTTACTGTATACATTTATAAGGAAAGCTAATATCCGCTGTTTACCAGCATAAAAAAGGAGGGGTCTGAATGCCCCCTCCTTCGTGCTGCTCCATTCTGTTCAGACCCAGTATCCTCGTGGCCTACCTTTGCAGGGAAGCCAGCATAACGGCGAACTCCCCGCGGGTCAGCGGCTTGGAGCCACCTTCCGCTTTTTGGTACGTTTGTCCGCTTATGGCGCTGTAGCGCTCCATGATCAGATTCATTTGGTCCGCAGTTATGATGCTGTTGGGCGAGAATTGACCATTGCCAATCCCCTCTACCAAACCTGCCTCCGCTGCCCAACCGACATAACCGCTGTACCAGCTGCCTTGCTCCACATCGTTGAACAAGGCGGTTT
>JAEWAA010000065.1 GCA_023391955.1 Bacillota bacterium
TCTTACCACAACCTCTTTTAAGTCCGGGTCTTGAATGGCCCCCACCATCTGGTTCATTTGGTCCGCATTGACCGCCCCCGAGCCGGCTGCCATCCGCTGTCCGATTTGGGCCAGCTCGCCCAGTGCCTCCTTGGATAATGAAGCTTGCGCAACATTGGCCTGCAGCACCTCCTGGAAGTCGGTTTTGAACAGATTCCCCAGATTGGCATAGCCGCGGGCAATGAAACCGGCATAGATCGTGGGAGCGATCGTCATGCCCACTTGCCGGAGCAAGGATAAGGAGGCAAGGGCTGAGCCCTTATCGGACCTTAACCCTTCGGTCACCAGAATATTGAGAGGAGCGCCCAGAATAACGCCAATCCCGACACCCGCAATCATACTGGATACAACGAACTGCCACTTCATCTCGATCCACAGCGGGAATAAGGCAAAGCCGATGGCTGCAATCAGACCGGAGACCAGAACGGCGAATATGGGCCCGCGTTTGGAAACGAGGATGCCTCCCATCCCGGCGCCAATTCCTGCTGCCAATGCCAGCGGCGTCATCCAATAGCCGGATTTTTCCGCTGAGATCCCCAATACATTCTCTGTAAATGCCGGAATAAAAATCATTCCCGCCAAAATTCCGCCGGATAAAGCGCCGATCAACAGCACCATCAAAAACCGGGGCTGCCGGATCAGGTGCACCGGTAAAATGGGGTCACTGTTTTCTTTTTGCTCCAAGCCGGACTCATACAGTATTAGAATGACAAACAATATGATTCCTGCACCCAAAAAACCGGATACCTCCAGCTTCCGGAAGCTTGCCCAGAAATCAATATCTATATTGGTCAGCCCGTACATAACTGCTAGAATAGCAAATGACAATAGAACCGTTCCCAACAGATCCAACCGTCCGGGTGTCGGGTCCGCCGATTCCTCCAGCTTCGTAAAAGCCAGCACCAGCAAAACAATGGCAATAGGCACATTAATCAGGAACAGAATATGCCAGTTTCCCGTTAAGTCCAGCAGGAAAGAGCCGATGTTGGGCCCCAGCACCGCCGCAACCCCGTTCATCGCCCCCAACAGCCCCAAGTATTTGGCCTGCTTATCCGGCTCTACCGTACTTAAGATATGGGAGTTCCCGATAATGAAAATACCGCCTCCGCCCAACGCTTGAATGAACCGCGCGGCCAAGTAAAAGCCGAAGGAGGGGCTGACCGCTACCAGCGTTGAGCCAAGACCGAATAAAGCGATTTCAATAGCAAACAGCTTCTTCCGTCCGTACCGGTCGGACAGCTTCCCGACAATGGGCAGGCTGATGGCCAGTCCCAGGGTGTAGATGGTTATTCCCCACGCCCCCCAGTTGTCGGTAACGTCATAATACCGGTTGATGGTGGTCAGCGCAGAGCTGATAATTCCGTTATCCAGCTGCGCCATAAACACCCCGATGGAGAATAAAAGCAAAGCCCAAAATTGCGAAGATTTCTTGGCCAGAGCGGCTCCCCCCTAAAACATATTCACTTTTCAGCTTGATCTTACACTTTTGAATGGCGGCTTTCAATTGCTTATGTGAAATTTCTAACATAGATGGATTTGGTTGAATCCCTTTTTTCTGGAAACACTAGATGGAAGGGGGGAGCATCATGAAGCAGCCAATCTCAGACCAACTCCAGCATAATATAGATCGGATTCTGTCCATCATGGGCAGCAGCAGCGATTTTATTGTCCGCGAAATCGTCATTTCCGGCGGCAAACGTGCTGCCCTCTTCTACTTGGATGGAATGGTCGATATGAAGATGCTCCAGAACAATGTGATCTCCTCCTTGCACGACCGGACGGCCAATGAAACGGTCACGATCCAGATATTGAACGAAAGTGTTCTGGATGCCGGTGATGTCACAACTGTTCTTTCTCTTGAAGACGCTGTTGAACAGATACTATCCGGTGGTCTTCTTATTATCCTCGATGGAATGGCCGAAGGCTCCATGGTATCCTTGCCGGGATGGGAGGAACGGAGCATCTCCGAATCCAAATCCCAGTCCACGATTAAAGGACCGCAGGATTCCTTCACCGAAACCTTGCGGACGAATACCACATTAGTCCGGAGGAGAATAAAGGATTCGAGGGTGCGGATCACCACGGTTAAGGTTGGCAGCAAGACAAAAACCGATACCGCAATTATGTATATGCATGGCATTACCAATGAAGAAATGGTTCAGCAGACCATCGACCGGCTCACCGGCATCAAGCTGGAGGGGGTGCTGGATGGCCAATACTTGGAGGAATGCCTGCGGGAACAAAATATCAAGACTATTTTCCCGATGCTGTTCAGCTCCGATCGGCCGGATACAGTGGCAGCAGGCATTATGGAGGGGAAGATCGCCATATTTGTGGACGGAACTCCTTTTGTGCTGCTTGCGCCGTCCTTGTTCGTGGATTTCTTCCAGTCGGCCGAGGATTATTATCAATCCTATACCTATAGCAATGCCATTCGGATCTTGCGGTATATGTCTTTATTCATCTGCATGCTAGCGCCCTCCATCTACATTGCTCTTACCACGTATCATCAGGATATGCTGCCTACTGTGCTGCTGCTAAGCCTGGCCGCGCAGCGTGAGGGTGTCCCCTTCCCGGCATTTATTGAGGCATTAGTCATGGAGATTATCTTCGAAATATTACGGGAGGCGGGCATTAGAATGCCCCGGGCTATCGGGCAAACCGTATCAATCGTAGGGTCTATTGTGATTGGGCAAGCCGCGGTTGAAGCGGGTATTGTATCGGCTGTTATGGTTATTGTCGTGGCTATTACCGCTATATCCAGCTTCGTCATCCCCTCCTATGCCATGTCTATTGCTATTAGATTGCTCCGGTTTTGCTTCATGGGACTGGCAGCGGTTTTCGGTATTTACGGGATTACTGTGGGACTCATCATTCTCGTCGTTCATTTGAACAGTCTGCATTCTTTTGGCGTGCCTTACATGAGTCCGATCGCGCCGTATAACGTCCGCAAGCAAAGCGATGCTATCTTACGCTTTCCGTTCAGGAGCAAGAACAATGGGTAATGTGAACCGGTCCAATCGGAAACCAACCGAAAAGTTGATCTTGGCTTGGGCAGCCGTGGCGGTCCTGGCGGTTATGCTGACAGGATGCTGGAACCGCAAGGAGCTGAATGAGCTGTCCATTGTGCTCGCTGTGGGAATTGATTCAATCGGTGACCAATATGAGCTAAGCCTGCAGGTGGTAGACCCTTCGCAGATGACACGCAATAAAGTATCAGACCGTTCTCCCACGAGGGTGTATACGGAACACGCCTCCACCCTGTTTGAGGCTTTCCGCAAGCTCACGACTAAGGCTTCCCGGAGAATGTACTTTTCCCATTTGCAGTTTGTCATCTTTGACGAGAAAACCGCTAAGAACGGAATCAAGGTCCCGCTGGATATGCTGTTCCGCGATCATGAAATCCGTCCCGACTTTCACTTGGCCATTGCGCGTAAGCATTCGGCAAAGGACATTATTTCATTCGTGACGCCATCCGAGGTTCTTCCGGCTCTGGACCTGAGTAAATCCTTGAAGATATCGGAAAAATTATGGGCGCCTACCACGGCGGTGAATGTCCTGGAT
>JAEWAA010000138.1 GCA_023391955.1 Bacillota bacterium
TTTCCTTGTTCCCCTGGAGCCGTTTCCTCCAGAGCCAGCCAGATATCATTTTTGCCGTATTGGCGCATGGTCCGTTCCTTATTACCCGACAGCTGCGGGTCAAAGCTGCAAACCGGACGGTACGGACAGAAGGCGCAGGCGGTTTTTTTGCCCAACCGGTAAGGCTCCGCCTCCACTCTTCCTCCGAGAATATCCGTGCCGATTTGCCGGACGGCTCCCCGCACATGGGTGCGCAGCTTTTCCCAGCCCGCTTCCGTGGCTACCGAGGCGCTTTTGTAGAAGGTGCCGTCGGCTTTCATCGCCACGGGGATAAGGTCGGAATGCCCGCCCTTTTCCTTTAAGCTTTTGTCCATGAGGAATACCGTCTCCGCATCGGCCGTAACTAAACCACGGGTCTTATACTGCTTGCGGGCCGCCGCTTGGGCTTCCCCCTGATCCGGCTTGTTCCGGCAGGCCAATAGCGGGTTATGCACATGAAAATACAGCACCCCCGCCGGATGGGCAGGCTCTCCCAGCCACATGGGGGCATGGGTCAGCACCACGTCCAGATACATCAGCATCTGTAAGGACAGCCCGTGATACACCTCCGGCAGACGGAGCATGGTGGGGCTTGATTTGTAGTCCATAATCCGCAGCAGTAAACCCTTGTCGCTGTAGGCCCGGTCCACCCGGTCGATGCGTCCTACCAGCTCCATGGCATGCCCTCCGGGCAGGGGCAGCACCAGTGCCGGCAGCTCTTCCCCAGGTCCGAAGCCTACCTCCAGCCCCACCGGCACAAACGCGCCCCTGCGGGCATGCTCGGCCAGAGCCGAGGAGGTTTTGGACAGAATCCCTTTAAGGCGGTGGGCCATATATTTGTAGCGGGAGGTGCTGGACAAAATTTCGTTCTGCAGCTTGGGGGACAAAAAGTCCACCAGCCCGTTGACCCGGAGGATGATTTCCTCCTCCGTCAGCGAGCCCCAGTCCAGTTGCTCCGCAGAAAGCTGCCGGGCAAAGCCGCTTAGAGCCGCATGGTACAGCTGCCCGATATCGGGAGCCTCCAGCCTGTAAATCTTGCGCTCCCGCAGCCTCAGCCCATACGCCGCAAAGTGGGAAAACGGACAAGCGGCAAACCGCTCCATCCGGGACACGCTGGCCCGGAGATTGTCTCCGAACAGAAGCAGGGACGTATCTGCGGAAAGCGGCTCCTCCCGGTTAAAATAAAACAGCGAACGGGAGGATGCCTGGAGCTTGCTCCTCCATTCCCGGCGGCCCAAAAGCCAGTTGTACGCCAAAACCCACACAGGGGACACAGTCCTCCCCTGCTTGGCCTCCCTCAGTTGGGCCACAGCGTCCGCAACTGCTTTGCCAGGTGTAGCCACAAACTCCAACTGCTCGGCATCCGTCATCGCCCCATGGGGCCGCGCTTCCGCCAAAACCGGCTTCACCGTGGGCAGCAGCCACCCGATCTGCTTCACTACCTCGGAGGGAAGCAGGGTTTTGCCCTCTTCGTCGGCCAAGGCATAGCTCAGGTAGAGCAGGTCCGCAGGAGCGCACAGCACCGTATAGATAAGATACTGCTCGTCCAACAGGCGCCTGCGCCCGCTGTCAGCCATGGGCACACCCTGGTTCAGCAGGAACTCCCGTTCATTTTCGGCGATGATGCCGTCGTCGTTAATCTTCTGGGGAAGCACGCCGTCATTGGCACCCAGCACAAATACCGCTTTTACCTGGGAGGAGCGGGTACGGTCGATGGTCCCTACCAGCACCTGATCCACCGCCGGCGGAACCAGGCCCATACGCAGGCTGTCCAGCCCTGTCTCCACAAGACGGGCAAACAGCTCCGGCTTCATGGTCTCCTGATCCAGAAGCTCGGCCAGCTGGTCCAGCACATCCATACACAGCTCCCAAATCTGGGAATGCTCCCTGGCTTTCTCCGGCCGCCCCTCCGCCACCGCCTTCTGCATCCACAGCTCCAGGCGTTCCGGCACACGCAGCTCCTCCAGCAGCTGGAACAGCGCTTCCGCCATTTCCGGCGCACCTCCGGCTTTGTCCAGCCGCTTTTGCAGCCGCTCCAGAGGCCCGATAGCCCTTTGGGCACAGGCGGCAATCACCGGATCAGCCTGTCCGGCTTCCTCCTCCGCAACCTCTCCGGCAGTCTCGTCAGCAGCCTCCGGCACCGTATCCTCCAAAGGCGCCAGCTTCCGGAGCCTCCAGCTCCGCTCATCGGTAAACCGCCTGCCGTGTATGCCATACATCAGCACGTAATTCTC
This sequence comes from Bacillota bacterium, assembly GCA_023391955.1. Taxonomy (GTDB): domain Bacteria; phylum Bacillota; class Bacilli; order Paenibacillales; family NBRC-103111; genus Paenibacillus_AR. The sequence goes on from JAEWAA010000138.1 coordinate 2,253, forward strand.
GAAGGCATCCCAATCCTCTTGGCACGGAGCATCGTCCTCCCCCGGCAGCGGCAGAAAAAATCCAGTTTTGATGCAGCGGAATACCGCCTCGTACGGCCAATAGCCGTTCACCGCCTCAAGGGCGGAGCGGATCAGCTCCACAAGAGGGTGATGCAGCACCTGGCGCTTATGGTCCATAAAATACGGAATCCCATATTCGGAAAACACCGTCTCCAGCAAATCCGCGTATACCTCCAGACTGCGCAGCCGGAGAGCTATATCCTGCCAGCGGTAGCCCTCGTCCCGCACCAACGCAATCATCTGCCGGGCCGCCGCCTCCACCTCCGCCCGGCGGTTCACCGCCGCACGGACAACAACCTGCGGGGTTGCAGACAGATCCGGTGCATAGGTTCTCCTGGCAGAGGACAGCCGGTGCTCGTACTGCCGCTCCAGATGGGCCAGCATGGGGCTATGGGCGAACCGGGGCGGCACAGTTTTATCCAAAATCTGCACATCCGCTCCCAACACTCCTTGCTCCTCCAGTGCTTCCCGAAGCTTGCGCATGGCGCTGGCGGCCGGATGGAACAGGTCCAGCTCACCGGGAAACTCTCCAGCCGAATACGGCCGGTCCAGGGTAAGGGTCAGGGTTACACTCCGGCAATGCCGGGCCAATACCGCCACTGCCGTCCGTTCCTGGGGGGTGAAGCCATTAAAGCCGTCAATCCAGACCTCCGCCTCCGCCAACCAGCCGCACTGCCCGGCACGCTCCGCCAGACGGGTCAAAAACGAATCCCCGTCCAGGTATTCCCGCGCCAGCTCGTCTTCATAATGCTTGTAGACCAGAATCAGATCATGCAGCTTGTTATCCAATGCGGCCGCCGAATCCGGCAGGCTTTTGCCGATGCGGCGGTAATACCCCTCCAGATCCTCCGGGGTCAAATTATGCCGCTTCCATTCCCCTACCAGACCGTGGAGCTGGTCCACGAAGCCTGTTTTGTCGTACGCCTGCCGGAACAGGCGCAGCTCTTGATTATATTTATGTAAAAGCTTATGCAGCAGCATTTTTTTGCCCAGATCATCAATGGGTGTTCCTGCGGTCCCGCCGGTTTCCTGCATGACCCGCCACCCCAGGCGGCGGAAGCTCAGAACCTGCGCCCGGATCAGCCCTTTTACGCCAGGTGCGGCAACCAAGGCCTGCTCCGTTTGAAAGGTAGCCTGCTCCGGCACCAGCAGCACCAGTGGATGCCCGTCCGGACTCTCCTGCAGCCTGCTTTTGATCTCCTCCAGACAAAGGGTGCTTTTCCCGCTGCCCGCTCTGCCGATCACAAACCGCATGCCCATGCTATAACGCTCCTTTAGCCGTAACTTCTCTCCCCATTGTACCACATCTGTCACCATGGGAACATATGTGTGGAATTCGCCAATATTTTTCAGCCGGAAACATCTTGACTTTCAGGAAAGTCATGGTACAGTGCTATTTGAAATGCGGAGGCCTGATTCAGGCTTTCCGCATTCTTTTTTTATTTCAAAAAGGAGCGTGATCCTGTTGTCACTGGATCAAACGGGAATGGGAATACCACCTCCCCCGGGACCCGGATTTCCGTGAGCTGCTGCGGCAGCGGAACATCGTTTTGACCTCCTGGAGGGAGCTGCTCCCCTGAGGGCTGCTTGAGTAATGGGATTGGGCTGACGGGCTGTAACTGGTGGAGCGCAGCGCTAACGGAACTCAGCGACTCTTAGAAGCCACATTCGCTACTTTTGGCGCGCTAACGGAACTGAGACGCTCTTAGCGGGCAAAACCAGACTAATTACCTGCGATTCCATGCGCTAACGGTCGCTCAGTTCCGTTAAAATTGGCTCACCCCCGTTTTTGGCCTGTAAGCGTCGCTGAGTTCCGTTAGCGCTCCGGACTCATCAGTCCGGCGCCATTATCCGGTAAATCATACTCCAGCGCGTGCATCCAGAACAATGTTTGTTTTCCTCGATGCCCAAACAGCTCCTCCCCTTTCTTGAGTGCCTCCTGAGTGAAAGGGATAATGGACGACAAGGGGCCCTAAAGTCATATCTCAACCCTCACGCTGTCACACTTCACCGCACTAAATCATTCCAAAAAAGAAACAGCCCTCCGCCAATATAGCAAAGGGCTGTCCCCGCTCTATCCTTTTATGCAGCCTTCACACCAAGCTTAGGCATTGGCCGGGGGAGTGAATACCCTTGTGGCCAGCTCCTGCTCCAAGGCATAAAATGCGCTGCTGTCCTTGTCGATGCGCTTCAGCTTTTGGATCAGCTTTTCAAAGGTGTCCTCTTCCTCCACCTGCTCGTCAATAAACCACTTCAGGAAGCCGATGGTGGCATGCTCCCGCTCCTCCATGGCAATGTCCATGAGCTTGTAGAAGCGCCGGGTGTTTTCCTTCTCATGCTTCAGGCCC
>JAEWAA010000311.1 GCA_023391955.1 Bacillota bacterium
CTCTGCATACGTCCAGACCATCCTTCAGGGGCAGCATCAGATCCAGCAGGATCAAATCATGATCCTCCGACAGCGCAGCCTCCACCGCCTTCACCCCGTCATAAGCGCAGGTAACGGCGTAGCCTTCTTTTTCCAGGTTAAACTTTAATATATCCGCAATGGGCTGTTCATCATCCACAACCAATATCCGACCGTTCATAGGGTTCCTCCCGGGCGCCGTGCCCGCTTCTGTAGTCCTTCTTCCATTCTACCAAAACCGGGGGTCAAAGTGGAGTTTACGCCGGAAAAACTCCAGCGTTCCTGTTTCACCTGATGGAATCAGGGGTAAACATTGGGAGATGCAAAAAAGGGCTCCGGCCGGATACCAATTGGTTCCAGCCGCGCCCCCATGTTTGTGTGCAGCTTAGCGGTTCAGATATTTCAACGGATTCTCTACGGTTCCGTTCTTAATAACCTCAAAGTGCAGGTGGGTGCCGGTGGAATCTCCCGTGCTGCCCATAATGCCGATTTTTTCGCCCTTCTCCACGATCTGGCCTACCTTCACGCTAGAGGAGCTCAGATGCCCGTAAAGGGTCTTGTAGCCGTTCAAATGATTAATAATAACATGATTGCCGTAATCGGACTTGTAGCCGACATATTCCACCTTGCCGTTATCCGAAGACATGATGGATTTATTGCCGGTCAAGTCTACGCCCTTGTGCAGCTTACCCCATCTGTAGCCGAAGCCGCTGGAGATGCTGGAGCTTAGGACCGGCCAGGCGAACTTGCCTGTGCCCTCGCCCAGAATCACCTTGGTTCCCTTGCGGGCCTTGGCCTTCACAGGCTGCTGCAGGATTTCCTCGTTGAGCATTTCTTCTTCCATCCACTTGCCGTTTACCTTAGTCACCAGGAAGGTGACGTTCTTCAAGCCGTTTTTGCCAGGGGAGATCGTCTGGATAATCCCGGCACGCATATTGTCGTCCAGTTCATAATCGGTATCGTACTGGATCTCCTGGCTCTCCACAACCTTCTCCACCGTCTTCACGGATAAGGTAGGCTGCAGCACCGTCAGGTCCAGCACTTGGCCAATCTTCAGTTTGTCGTCCACGATCCAGGCATTGTTCTCATAGATCACCTGGCGGGAAATATTGAATTTCTTGGCGATGAGGGAAATACTGTCCCCCTTCTCCACGGTATATTTGGTCGGCTGAACATCACCCGTCTCCAGCTTGGCCAGCAGATCCTCAGGCTTCACCAGCTGGGAGGGGTCAATATCCTTCTGTTTAATTTCCACCTGCTGTACAAACTCTACCTCTTGCACCTCGGATTCCCCGGGGCTCAAGGTTTTGGCTTCTGTAGAAAGGATGCTGACGCGCCCCTTCTCCGCCTGCTGCTTCTGGGCTACCGCCGCGCCGCCATGGTTGGCCTTGATCTGCGCCAGCAGCTGATCCGCCGTATCCGCGTCCTTCACAATGCCTACGGGTTTGCCGTCCACCACCAGCTCCACTCCTACTGCATGAGAGGTAAGCAGCTGGTCTAACTTGGCCAAGGCGGCAGCATCATCAGACTCGCCTTTGTAAGCCTTTTCACTCTTCAATACGATCTCATCGGTATTCAAGACCATATGAACATTAGGATTTTCCTGTTGGACCTGGTTGTACTTGGTAATTTTGAATTCGTCTACCACCTGCGGGTTGCTTACGGTGCCGGCGTATTGATCCTTTACATAAACATGGAATATGTCATATGTATTGGCTGCTACGTATTGCTGGTAGCCCAATGTTCCCGTCCAGATTACAGCTCCCAGCGCGATAGTCCCTGCTATGTGCACCCGGTATTTCTTCAGTTGGCCGAGTCCGCCTTGAGCGGCCTCCGCCGATTGCTTCTTCACTCTGGCTCCGCCGAGCGACAATGTCTGGCCTGCTTTAAGCGACCGTTCCTTTACCGACATCAGCCATTCTTGAGAGTTAATCCTATGCAGTAAGGCGCTCCATGCCGGTTTGGCTGCGCCAGGCTTTACTTTCTCCTTTAACGGCTTGCCCCAGGATTTCACCTGCGACAGCCGTTCCAAGAACCATTCCTTCATCTTGAAACCTGTCATGATGGACTCCTCTTCAGCCAATTCTAGAAAAGTGCGAGGACCTCTGTGATCCTCTTCATGTCTTTTCCGATGTATCTGCGAACTTCTTCACGGCAGCAAGCGACAAGAATCTGAGTCAAAATCATACCTTTACCAATTTACCACAGTATGATTTGCGATTTCAACCACATTTGTCACAGTTTCTGTGTTTGCGCTTACATGATTTTCGCAGACCAGCTGAGGCTGATCCGTCCTTCCACCGGCGGTGTCACTGGTATTTTTCCAGGATCGCCACCACCTGCTTATACTCCTCCTGCGTCAGATGCCTGCGGATGATTTTGTCCAATTGCACCAGCTCTTCCTGGGTAATCCCGTTCTCCATCAGCTGCGAGATGGACTGCACCTCTGCTGCGGGCAGCTTGGAGACCAGGAGCGTAAACAGCTTCACCTTGTCGTCATTGGACATATTATCCTTCGTGGAGGACAAAAAATCCGAAGAAAACAGTGTTTTCTCCTGCTCCCCCGTTCCGCCGGACTGGGCCCCTTGGGCGCTGCCCGATTGGCTCCATACCGGCAGGGCATCCGCCATACCGCCGGACCCCGAAGCTCCGCTGTTTATGCTCCCCTCCTTCTCCTCCCGGCTGGAGATGGTGCCGCCTGCTCCGCCTGATGACGCTCCTCCGGTACTGTTCGGCTGCTGCAGGTTTGTGCCGCCTCCCGTTGTCCCGGATTGCTTGCCTTCTGCGCCTCCGGTTCCGGAATTTGCGGAGCCTACCGGCGTAAGACCACTGCCTCCGTATACCGGCTTGTCATCTTTTGCGGACACGGATTGGTTCATTATATTCAGCCCGGTGCCCATTTTTTCCACAAAATCCAAAAATCCGATACTCTGCATGTCCCCGCCGATCTGGTAATGGGCCAGTATCTTATCCAGATAGGTGCCCACAGCTGTCCAGGTGGCGTATATGGTGACTGCCGCAATAAAGACTGCCGCCACTGCCAGCTTCGTCAACCAACCCAATATTTTCATCCATAATCCTCCTGCCCGGCCTGTCCTATAGACGCATAAAGACGCATGTGCAAGCCTACTTCTTTAAGTATGTCCTGAAAAAGGGCGTCTTAAAGCCGCTAATGGAAAAAATCCCCGCCAGCATTGGGCTGACGGGGATTCGTACGGCAGGAATGGATGGGCTTAATAAACGGGCAGGACCTGGTTGGTTTGCTCCCGGTTACGGCCGACGGAGAAGATGGCGATGGGAATGCCGGTGAGCTCGGATACGCGCTCCACATAGCGGCGGGTAGTAG
>JAEWAA010000313.1 GCA_023391955.1 Bacillota bacterium
ACATTAATTTCACCTACGACGCTCTGCGTTCCTTCATTATTGCTCCCGTGTCAGGCGGCATCAAAACCAATCCGTATGATGTGGCCGAAGTGCTCTTGAAGCGGATTCAGTCGGTGGTGAACAGCACTATCAAAATCCGGCTGTCTTTTATCGTCGGCAGCCTCTGCAAAACCCCTGCCGAGCTGAAGCAGGAGCTGAACGGATTGCTGGCTTCCTCCGGACAGCGTTTTTATATGTATAGCAATTCGCTGGAAAGGAAAAATAAGCAGGTATTTAGCTCCAATGATTTGTTTGCGTCCTATGACGAAGCCGTTAATGCCTTCCGGGAAATTCTCATTGAAGGCAAAACAGACCGGGTAGAGCCGGTTGTCCGCCATTGGCTGCAGTTCATCCGGGAGGAGCGGTTCCGGCCGGACATGGTGAAGGATTGGGCCATGAAGCTGATGCTGGACCTGAAGCTGAAGCTGCAGTCCATGCAGATGTTCCGGAACCATTTTTCGGTGGATATTCTCCATAGGGAGCTGCTGGAAATCGACACGCTGGAGGAAATGGAGGTCTGGATCATCCATTTTTTTGAATCCTCTCTGGTGGTGGCGGAGGAAGTCAAAGAGCTGAGCAAACGCACCGAGGTGCTGGATGCCATCCACTATGTCACCTTGCACCTGAACCGCCGGATCACCCTGGATGAGGTAGCGGAGCATCTGTTTATGAATCCGAGCTACTTCAGCCGCCTGTTCCGGAAGGAAACCGGTGTAACCTTCATCGAGTACGTCAACCGGATGAAGGTGGAGCGGGCCAAGGAGCTGCTGGACCAGACCAGCCTGCCGGTAGCCAAAATCGGCGAAGCGCTGGGGTATGACAATCACAGCTATTTCATCAAGATGTTCCGTTCCCAGGCAGGGGTCACCCCTCAGGAATACCGGAACGGAAGCTCCTGAGGCTGTGGGCTGCAAAAGTCAAAATAACAACGGGAGAGGTAAATATTGCGTTATCTGCTTTATTCACCCCCTTGTTATACTCGAGGAGTAAGGGAAAGAAAGCGCTGTACACAATTTCACATGATATGGAGGGGTCCTTACATGCAAAAGCGTAAATTGACGGCAGGACTGCTGTGCGGCGTGTTGGCTGCCAGTTTACTGGCAGGCTGCGGAGGAAAAGATGATGCCAATACAGGTACCGGTGGAGCCAGCCCGGATGCCAACAAGCAGGTAACCATCAAGTTCCATGCCTTCGGCAGTGAAGCCCAGCAAAACTGGAGCAAGGTGATCAATGCCTTCCAGACCAAATATCCCAACATCAAGGTGGATCTGGTCAACCTGAGCGAAAAAGGGGACACCCAGGAATATGCCAAGAAGCTGGACCTTGCGGCAGCCTCCAATGAAGCGATGGACGTCATTATGTTCAGTGAAGCAGGGATGTACGCCCAGCGTGTAGCCTTGGGTATGGTTGCTCCTTTGGACGATTATATCACGAAGGAAGGATATAAGGTTCCGGAGGAATACAAGGTTGACACCAAGCTGAACGGCAAATATTACGCACTGCCCGGCAAGTTTAACCCCTGGTATGTGCTTCTGAACAAAACCCACCTGGACGAAGCCGGTCTGAAGGTTCCCACCGACTGGACCTGGGATGACTTCCGGGATTATGCCAAAAAGCTGACCAAGGGCGAAGGCGCCACCAAACGCTACGGCACCTACTTCCACGGTCCCCAAGGCGGCGGCTGGCTGGAATTCACCCGTCTGGCCATGGCCAACCAGCCTACCGGTGGCGACTATCTGAAGGAAGACGGCACCTCCAACCTGGACAGCCCGAACTTCCGCAAGTCCATTGAGCTGCGCTATAACATGGAGAAGGTGGACAAGTCCTCCACTCCGTATACCGATATGATCTCCCAAAAGCTGAACTACCGTCCGCAGTTCTTCAACCAAGCCGCCAGCATGATCGTAATCGGCAGCTGGATGAACTCTGAAATCGGCGGCACCGAGCAATTCCCGCTGAACTTTAATGTGGCCGTAGCTCCATTCCCGAAGAACAACGCCGGGGATAAGGAAACCTACTCCATGGTGACTACCGACTTCTACGCCATGGCCAACAACTCCAAGAACAAGGATGCAGCTTACCAGTTTATCCGGTTCGCTACCACCGAAGGGGTTATTGCCCAAGAGAAATACGTTCCGTCCTGGGCCAAAATCAAGGATGAGCAGCTGAGCTCCATCATTGACACCATTCTGGCCGGAACCAAAAATCCGGAGAAGGTGGACAAGGAGTCTCTGAAGCGCGTGCTGCTCAGCGCCAAGTCCACTAGCTTGGTGCCTCCGACCTCCTATAACGCAGACGTGTACAAGGTGATCAACGAGGAATACGAGAAGATGATCCTTGACAAGCAAAATGTGGATCAGATGATCAAAAACTCGCAAGAGCGCACGCAAAAGCTGATTGACGCCAACAAAAAGTAAAATGCCGTAACAGGGCGGCGGGTATGCAAACACGCTCGAGCGGGTTTGACCGCAGGTTCTAGGCAGGGATAGAGAGGATCAGCGATCCTCTCTATTTTTCTAGGCCGTTTCGGAAAACTCCGAGGGAAGCAGCGGCTCTGATGCAGGCGGCGCTTTTTGTGTAGCGGAACGGAGCGACCGTTAGACGGTGGAAGAGGGGCTGTTCCTGCTGTAACGGAACTGGGAGACCGTTAGACGGCGAAAAAGGGACTGTTTCTGCTGTAACGGAACTGAGCGGTCCTTAGCGGTGTATTTCAGCTCGATTTCCGCCGGTTTGCCCGTTTAAGAGCTTCTGAGTTCCGTAAGAATTTGCAACTGCCGAATTTTGGCTTCTAAGAGCTTCTGAGTTCCGTTAGCGGCGGGACTGGGATGGCTGAGGTAGCTGAAGGGACTGAGGTCAGCCTCAAAAATGTGCTGGAATACATTGGCGTAAGCTGGTAAAATGAAATGGGTTTCATTATATTGAAACGTTTTAACAATCGATGAATAAAGGGGTTTGATATCATGAGTCTGCCGCAGAATTGGGCCCAGGAGGCATGGGACAAAACGGTGGAGAAGATTGGACGGACCAGTAAGCGCATCAAGGACGGCTTCCCCCACGCCAGCGTGGACGGAATGTACAAGCTGGAGCCTGCTTATTGGTGGACCGCCGGCTTTTGGCCGGGACTGTTGTGGCTGTTGTACCGGAAAACCGGAGATGCGCAGCTGCGGGAGCTGGCTGAATCCTGCGAAAAGCAGCTGGATGGCGTCATCGCGGACTACTACAGGCTGGACCACGATATCGGCTTTATGTGGACGTTGACCAGTGTGGCCCGGTACAAGATTCTCGGCGCTGCGGAGGCGGAGGATTCCAAACGCCGCGGACTGCTGGCCGCCAATCTGCTGGCTGCGCGGTTCAATGTGCAGGGCAACTATATCCGGGCCTGGAACCCGTGGCATGAGGGGCAGGAGAATGCAGGCTGGGCCATTATCGACTGTATGATGAACCTGTCCCTGCTTCATTGGGCATCAGAGCTGACCGGCGATCCCCGCTACCGCCACATTGCCATCCGCCATGCGGATATGGCGCTGGAGCATTTTATCCGCCCGGACGGCTCAGTGAATCATATCGTGATCTTCGACCCACTGACAGGAGAGAAGGTTTCCGTCAACGGCGGCCAGGGCTTCGCTCCGGATTCCGCTTGGTCCCGCGGCGCGTCCTGGGCCATCTACGGCATGGCGCTGTCCCACAAGCATACCGGCGATATCCGCTACCTGGAAGCGGCCAAGCGGGTGTCCCACTTCTTCATCGCCAATTTGCCGGAGGATCATGTGCCCCACTGGGATTTCCGCCTGCCGGAGGATGTGCCCCATTACCGTGATTCCTCTGCTGGAGCTTGTGCCGCCTGCGGACTGCTGCTCATAGCCGAGCAGGTGGATGGGCTGGAGGCGGACCTGTACCGCCAGGCCGGGGAGCGGATTCTCCATTCCCTTTATGCCAACTACGGCACCTGGGACTCCGAGGAGGAGGAAGGGCTGATCCTTCATGGCACCAGCCACTACCCCGAGCGCAAGAACATGGATGTGCCGCTTATTTACGGCGATTATTATTTTGTGGAAGGCCTCTCCCGTTTGCTGGGACATGGCGAGCTGTTCTGGTAAGGAAGCTGCAACGCTCTGCACCAATAATCAAGCCGGCAGCTGCTGACCCGGGTTTGTGCTTTATGCGCAGCCGGGAGGCAGACGCCGGTTTTTTTGTAGTCTCAAGAGGCGATAACGGAAAGGGTTTTCCGTTACCGCTTCTCCATCGGGAGTAAGGGCACCAATAACGGAAAGGGTTTTCCGTTACCCCGTCCCGCAACCCGCCGAAAGCCAATTCCGGAGTAGTTTAGCGGAAGAGCGCTTCCGCTATTTCTCGCGGTCAAGCTCCCCCCTGGAGGATAGCGGAAAATGGCTTCCGCTATTCTGATAAACACCTGTCCATGTCGCTTGCTGGGGGTCCCCGAACAGAATAAGGAAGGCCAGCTTCCGCTAACCGGCCCAAACAACCATTTTTGCACAAATAGGGTAAGCCTGTTTTCCTTTATTCCCCCGATCCAGCTCCCATATGAGTAGGAAAACGCCGAATAAGGGAAAAGGAACTTACCTTATTCCCGGATTTACCCTATGCTGCCTGCAATAGTGAACATTTGTCTTCCTTTATAGTCGCATCCGTCCGTCCGCGCAATAAAAATGGGGATTTGCGCAAGGAATATCTCGCAAACATGCAGTAGCCAATGTCATTTTTGGCCCGTACCGTTGAGGCTAGTTTGGCAGGTAGTGTTGCTTTTGGTTTCACTGCCCGTTTTGCCTGAACTGTTCACCTGAAAGTTATTGCCTACCCTTATGCTGTTCAGCCGGAAGAACTCTCCGGTGGAGACATTGCTGATTCAAGAATTAGGCAAAGAATTGCCGAGGTTACAGAGGAAGCGGCGCGATCCGCTGATCATCCAGTCCTTGCACAAGAACCGGGAGGAGATTTCCACCTTCTTCAAGTGTCCCTCCGAGATTTGGAAGCAGATCTATACGCCGAACATCGGTTTCAGATCCGTCCTCACCTTCTTGAGATCCCTGTAGGACCCGTATCGCGTAGAATTGCAGAAATACACCTTTGAATCTCTATCTTTGGATAGCAGGCGGACATAATCAATTCGCGCAATAAAAACTCGGTTCAGCGCAAGGATTATCTCGCGAGATAGTTATATAATATCTTATAAAATCAATTTTTATGAAATGAGGGATCGTATGATACAAGTCCGCATTGGCAAGGAAGTAACTTTTTATGAAGAGAAGGAAGCGTATTCAGGCGTCCGGAAAATAGCGGGTAAGGTAAGGCGGGATATTGAATTGGTTACTGGCGCAAAGCCGGCTTCCCTGGATCAGGAGCAGCTAGATAAGCTCGGCCGTCAGGTTGATCTGGTCATTTATGGGACCATCGGCAGCAGCCCGGTTCTGGAC